>JALHSW010000362.1 GCA_022865365.1 Acidimicrobiia bacterium
GTGACCCCGTACTCGTTCTCGAGGCCGAAGATCCGCCGTTCCACCACCCGATCGTACCGGTCCGTGGGGTGATGCCCCGCACAACGAGGAGGGGCCCGGGGAAGCCCCGGGCCCCTCCTCGCTTCGCGCGCGGCGGTTCAGCCGCCGTAGATGTTGACGACGCTCTTACAGGTCTTGTTGTCCTTGAAGGCGCCAATGAGATCTTGGTCGTCGATCTTGCTGAACGGGTCGCCGACGGTCGCGTCGATCGTGAGGAAGGCTGCCTCGAACTTGGCAACATCGGCTTGGAAAGCGACGCCGTTGGGGTCCGCTGCAGCGAACGTGTCGACCGTCTGCTGCAACTGACCGGCATAGGCACTGAAGTACGAGTTGAAGATCTTGGCGACGGACTTGCCGCCGTCAGCCGGAAAGATCTTCTTGAGCTTCGTCTGGGCGGTCGCGAGAGTGTCCGCGAACTTCTGCGCGGCAGCGCCCGCCGCAGCCTGGTAGGCGGCTGGGTCCGCCCCGCCCGGCACGGCATCGAGATCCGCGCGAAACGCTTCCGAACCGCCCCCGAGGCTGGAGCAGACGATCTTCACGTACTTCGCGTCGGATACCTCCTTCGACTTACCAGCCGCTCCGGCGACCGATCCCGCAAGTGGGACCAGGACGGTCACCAACATCAACGCCAGTCCTGCTCGTCCGAGCTTGCTCACAGAGACTCCCCCTCTTCCTCGTGGACTGCCACATGTTGTACTGCCTCGATGACGCTCGAGCCCGAGTATCGCTTACTCGATCGGCCCACGCTGCACCCGCACGATGCCCCAGGACGATGCACCCGAACTGTGCATAGGATCCGGACGTGGTGCCAATGCGTCAGGTCACCTGGGTGAGCGGGTCCTTCGGTGCCCACGTGCTCGCCGCACACCTGGAGTCCGAAGGCATCGACGTCCAGCTCCGCGGCGCCCTCGACTCCCAGTACGCCCTGACGGTGGGAGCGATGGCCCGAGTCGACGTCTGGGTCCCCGAGGAGCAGCTCGAGGACGCACAGTACGTGCTGCTCTCGACCGAGGTCGACGATGCGATGTCACCGAGTCAGGAATGGGCCGACCCGAGCACCCGACGCTCGCCCCATCATCTGCTGCGCTGGGTGGCGGTCTTGCTGCTCGCGACTGCGGGGCTGGTGCCCGCGATCGCGTCCCTCTCCAACCATTAGGCGCCAACCACTCGCGCGACGCCGGTCAGCGCGGCGCCCGTCAGCTCGAGGACGCGCCCAGGATCGTCTCGAGGTCGGCGGCACGGACCCGCCCGAAGGCCCGCCGCTCCTTGGCGCGGTCGAGGAATGCCACCTCGAGTTGCGCCGCGGTCAGCGTGGCGCCGTCCGCGCCGGCGAGAACGGCGGCGCCGAGACGAATCGCGTCGTCGCGCGTCATCTCGGCACGGTATTGCGCGTGGAGCGCCTCGGCGATGGTGTCGGCCTGGCCCCCGAGCACCGTGGCGCCCTCTTCGTCCATCACGGTGCCGTCGTAGAGGATGTGGAACAGCTCGTCGTCCTCGGGCGACGTGCCCGCCTGGGCGACGAGGATCTCGACCTCGTACGGCTTCATCTCATGCGTGAACACCTGGCCGAGCGTCTGCGCGTAGGCGTTGGCGAGAGCGCGCGCGTTCACGTCGTCACGAGAGAACGAGTAGCCCTTCAGGTCGGCCTGGCGCACGCCGGCGATCCGGAGCATCTCGAACTCGTTGTACTTGCCGACGCCGGCGAACGCGATCCGGTCGTAGATCTCGCTGACCTTGTACAGCGTTCGCGAGGGGTTCTCGGCGACGATCACGACGCCGTCAGCCGCGCTGATCGCGACCAGGCTCTTACCCCGCGCGATGCCCTTGCGCGCGTAATCGGCTCGGTCCTTCATCACCTGTTCGGGCGAGACGTAGAAGGGCATCGTCATAGTCCGGCGCCTTCCTCACGACCGCCGAGCGCTGCTTCGGCCCGGGTGGCGATCTCGTCCTCGGGAACGGCCGCGTAGCCGGTCCCGTCGATGACGGCGACGGTGGGGAAGATGCGCCGCACGAGGTCCGGACCGCCGGTCGCGGCATCCTCGTCGGCGGCGGCGAACAACGCGCGCAAGGCGAGGTCGACCGCGTCGTCGCGCGTGAGGTCCTCGTTCCACTGCGCCTTGATCCAGTTCCGGGCGTGAACACCGCCCGAACCGTTCGTCTGGAAGTCGATCTCCTCGTACTTGCCGCCGGCGACGTCGAAGCTGAACACGCGACCGCGATCACGCCGGTGGTCGAACCCGGCGAAGAGGGGCACGACGACGAAGCCCTGCATCGCGGCGGGCAGGTTCGTGCGCACCAGGAGGGCGAGCTGGTTCGCCTTCCCCTCGAGGGTGAGCTGTTCGCCCTCGATCTTCTCGTAGTGCTCGAGCTGGGTCTGGAACAGGCGCACCATCTCGACGGCCGGGCCCGCCGCACCCGCGATGGCGATCCCGGAGAAGTCGTCGGCCGGGAACACCTTCTCGATGCGGCGACTCGCGATGGCCATCCCTGTGGTCGCCCGCCGGTCACCCGCCAACACCACGCCA
>JALHSW010000363.1 GCA_022865365.1 Acidimicrobiia bacterium
GAGCAGTGCAGCCGGGTTCGACGCAGCCCCCGTCACGAACCGCGAGCGCCCGGCGCTGCGCCGCAGACACGACCGGGGTGTGCCGACCCAAGTCGAGGATCAGGGACGTGCCCCGCATCACGACCCGGCCGACGGAGCTGTCGCAGGCCAGGCGCTCCAGGGTGGCCTGGCCGATCGGACCGATCCCGACGAGCTCCCGGCGGAACCCCTCGAGATCGGTCGGTGATTCGCCGCTCGCGGTGGCGAGATCGACGATGATGTCGAGGTTGATCCGCCGGGACCCTGCCTTGCCCTCGGCGAGCGCGACGAGCGCCTCGGCCTGTCGCTGCGGAAGCGTGCGCGGCGGACGGATCCCGTCGATCGGGTCGGGCGCGTCGAGCGCGTGCAACGCCGCCAGCACGATCGCACCCCCCTCGGGGTCGAGGAGCCCGTGGAGCGCGAGCGCGCCCCCGAAGGTGGTCGACGTGTGGAGATGCCACCGCGCTTCCTGGAGGTCGGGGGCGGCGCGATCGAGATGATCGTCGGCGAGGCTCTGCCACCGGCGCGCGAGACGGCGGAACTGCTCCGGCGGGAGCTCGGAGGCCGCGTCGAGCAGCGTGTCTTCCTGGTCGTCGAAGACCGCCTCGCGGTGGCGCGTCGCGCGGGCCAGCAGGGTGACGTTCGCGGCAGGGACGTCACCGGCGGCAAGCGACTTGGCGGTGCGGGGGTGCGCGCGTGCGAGGCGGGCGGTGCGAAGCAGATCGCTCGCGTCGCGTCGCGTCATCGGCCCGTGCTCGGCCAACCAGCCGACGGGGCTCATCGAGCCCTCCTCGGCGAACGCGGCCGCGCCCTCCCACTCGCCAAGGGCGCGCAGCACCTCTGCCTCGACCCGATCCCGGACCACGAGCAGCTCCACCAGGTGGGCGGAGCGCGCCACGTTGGACCATCCGTCACGGTCTTCGGACGCGACCGCTTCGGCGGCCGCACCGAGGTGGGCAACGGGATCCGGTGAAGGAGAAGCGAACATACGTTCGAGTATAGCCCTCCCCTGAGACACCAACGACCAGTCCGACCCGCCGGCCCCGACCACCCATAAACGAGAACGTGTTCTATTCCTACCGCTTCGACGACGGAGTCGGGAGGAGCCGGTGATCCCGGGTGAAGAGCCGGCGCTGCACCCCGAAGCTCACGACCGTCGAGGTGATGGCGGCCGACCCGAGCACCACGTACATCACCGCGATCTGCACCATGACGGCGTCGACCGGATCGACACCGGCGAGGATCAGCCCGGTCATCGCACCCGGGAGGATCACCAGACCGACCGCCTTCGTCGTCTCGATCTGCGGGGTGAGGGCGGTGCGCAGGGCGTTGCGCACGTAGGGCCGGGCGGCCTCGGTCGAGGGCTGGCCCAGCGCGAGCCGGGCCTCCACCTCGTCGCGCTTGTCACGCAGCTCGTCGTAGAGCCGGCGCGCCACGAGCACGGTCGCGGTCATCGAGTTGCCGATCATCAGCCCCGCGAGCGGGATGAGGGTGCGGGCGTCCAGCTCGAAGACGCCGAGCCCGAACAGCACCCCGAGGATGACGAACGACGCGACCCCGAACGCCGCCAGCGCGAGCGTGAACACCTGGGGGACCTCGGGCGCACGCCGGCGGACCGTGAACGCCGCGAACACGACCATTGCGACGACCCACAGCCACGACCACAGGATCGAGACATCGGGGTCCAGCAGTACCGTGAGCAGGCCGCCCACCGCAAGCAGCTGCACCGCGGCGCGCGCGGCCGCCCACGCGATGCTGCGCTCCAGCCCGAGCTGGCGCCAGAGGGAGAGCGCGATCGCGATCGCCACCAGCAGACCGCTGATGGCGACCCCTGCCCAGCCGATGTCAGTCATGACCGGTGTCACTCATGGGTCGCACCGCCCGCGAGGAACTCCCGCACGGCCTCCGACGCTTCGGATTCGAGCGCGGCGGCCTCGCCCGCGTGCACGACCCGTCCCTCGATCACCACGAGCACATGGTCGGCGAGCCGGTGCATCTGCGCCAGATCATGCGTGACCCAGAGCACGGGAACTCCGACCGCAGCCAGACCAGACCCCAGCTCCTCGAGTGCACGCGTCGCAGACGGATCGACCGATGACGTGACCTCGTCCATGAGCACGACCTCGGGCTCGGTGACGAGCGTGCGCGCGAGGCACACCCGCTGCGCTTCGCCACCGGACAGCCGACGGGCGTCACGGTCGACGAAGGCACCACTGAGGCCGACGCGCTCGAGCGCCTGCGCCGCCCCTGCATCACCGAGCGCGGGCTCGGCAACCTGCAGGTTCTCGCGCACGGTGCCGGCGAACGGAGTGGGGCGCTGGAACACCATCCCGACGCGGCGTCGAAAGTGCAGCGGGTCGAGGCTCGCCAGATCGTCGCCTCGGAAGCGCACGACTCCGGCCTCCGGCACCTCGAGCCGGTTGCACAGGCGCAGGAGCGTCGACTTCCCTGACCCCGACGGCCCCACGAGGACCGTGACGCCCCCGGCCGGCACGATTCCCGACGCGTCGCTCAGGCGCGGGTGGTCGACCCCTGGGACCGTGACGTGCTCGAACTCGAAGAGCGGGGGCTCGGTGATGCCTGCATCATTCCACCGTGGTCACCGGCCGCGACGCGACCA
>JALHSW010000364.1 GCA_022865365.1 Acidimicrobiia bacterium
GCCGGGCTCGGCCGTGAAGATCGGCCCGGCCTCGTCGATCTCCGGGAAGCCCGTGATGCCACAGCGCACCTCGCCGAAGTGCACGTCGTTGGCGGTGGCCACCGTTGCCACGAGACGCCCCGACGGCCGTTCGAGGGTGCGCACGTGGCGGGCGAAAAACCCGTCGGGCGCGACACCTTCGACGTCGAGCTGATAGGGCGTGTCGGGTTCGAGCCCGGTGATACGAGCGACGTGGCGCGGCCCGAAGGTGGTCGTCTCGTGATCGCCCGCCCGGGTCGTGACGCGCTCGTCATTGCCGGTCGTGAAGGTGACCACGACCTCGTCGGGTCCGACGCTCATGAGCTCTGCGTGGGCCGGCGTCATCGGCTCCGGCGTCATCGGCTCCGGCGTCATCGGCGATGTCAGACGCGGCTGCGGCGGGCGACGCGTCCGGAGAGCCGCCACGGCCCCCGCTGCACACCGGCGCGGCGCGACATGACGCGCGCCGTGCTCACCCACTCGTGCAGCGTGTCGTCGGGGATCGGATCGGCCGCGATCACCCAGGTGCACTCGCCGACGGCGGCGATGATCGCCGCGATCTCATCAGGCGTCGCGTCCGGCGTGATGCCGCCGAGCACCGGAGTCGTGCTGCTGAGAGGTGGAACACTGCTCACAGCGGGACGTTGCCGTGCTTGCGCGACGGCAGCTGCTCACGCTTGGTGCGCAGCATCTCGAGCGAGCGGATGAGCACCTTGCGCGTGTCGCGCGGGTCGATCACATCGTCGACGTAGCCGCGCTCTGCCGCGATGTAGGGGTTCGCGAAGCGCTCCGTGTACTCCTCGATCAGCTCCGAGCGCTTCGCCTCGGCGTCATCGGCCTGGTCGAGCTCCTTGCGGAAGATGATGTTGACCGCGCCTTGCGGCCCCATCACCGCGACCTCGGCCGACGGCCATGCAAACGCGAGGTCGGCGCCGATCGACTTCGAGTTCATGACGACGTACGCGCCGCCGTAGGCCTTGCGTGTGATGACCTGCACTCGCGGCACGGTCGCCTCGCAGTACGCGTACAGCAGCTTGGCACCGTGGCGAATGATGCCGCCGTACTCCTGGTCGGTGCCGGGCAGGAACCCCGGCACGTCGACGAAGGTCACGAGCGGAACGTTGAACGCGTCGCAGGTGCGCACGAATCGAGCAGCCTTCTCGGAAGCATCAATGTCGAGGGTTCCGGCGAGGTTCTGCGGCTGGTTGCCCACGATCCCGACGACGTGGCCGTCGAGTCGGGCGAAGCCGCAGACGATGTTCATCGCGAAGAACTGGTGCACCTCGAAGAAGTCGCCGTCGTCGACGACCTGCTGGATCACGGCCTTGATGTCGTATGGCTTGTTCGGGGCGTCGGGGATGAGCGCCACGATGTCGTCGCACCGGCGCTCGGGGTCGTCGGTGGGCTCGTAGTACGGCGGGTCCTCGAGGTTGTTCTGCGGGAGGAACGACAGCAGATACCGGACCTGCTCGAGGCACACGTCCTCGTTGTCGGCGACGAAGCCGGCAACCCCCGACTTCGAGGCGTGTGTCATCGCGCCGCCGAGCTCTTCCTGGGTGACGTCCTCACCGGTGACGGTCTTCACCACGTCGGGACCGGTGATGAACATGTGCGACGTGCCCTTGACCATGAACACGAAGTCGGTCATCGCCGGCGAGTAGACCGCTCCACCGGCGCATGGGCCCATGATCACGCTGATCTGCGGGATCACCCCTGACGCCTTCACGTTGCGGTGGAAGATGCCGCCGTAGGCGTCGAGGCTCACGACCCCCTCCTGGATGCGGGCGCCGGCCCCGTCGTTGAGCCCCACCATCGGAGCGCCGACCGACTCGGCGAGGTCCATGACCTTGTGGATCTTCTCGGCGAAGACCTCACCGAGTGCACCGCCGAACACGGTGAAGTCCTGGGAGAACACGAACACCTTGCGGCCGTCGATCGCTCCCCAGCCCGTGACCACACCGTCGGTGAGCGGACGGGCGTTCTCGATCCCGAAACCGTGGGCACGGTGGCGGGCGAGCATGTCGAGCTCGACGAACGTGCCGGGGTCGAGGAGCTTCTCGAGCCGCTCGCGGGCGGTGAGCTTGCCGCGCTCATGCTGACGCGCGACCGACTTCTCGCTCCCGGCGTGCAGCGCCTGCTCGCGGAGCTCGGCCAGCTGCTCGAGCCGCTCCTCGATCGGGTGCGGCACGACGACGACGGGCGTACCCGCACCGTCGTCGCCGTGGAGCGCCTCGATCTCGGCCTGCTCCTGGATCTCTGATTCGTCGACGGCCATGTCGCGCGAGCGTAGTGGCCGCTCTCGAGTCACTCCTCTACGAGCTCGATGAGGGTGCCAAAGGCGGTCTTCGGGTGCACGAAGGCGACCGTAGTGCCACGGCTTCCGGGACGGGGCTCCTCGTCGATCACCCGATGACCTGCTGCCTTCACGCGTTCGAGCGCGGCCGCGCAGTCATCGACCCGGTACCCGACGTGGTGGATCCCCTCACCGTTCTTCTCGAGGTACTTCGCGACCGGCGAGTCGTCACGGGTCGGGGTGAGGAGCTGCACGTAGGAATCGGCGACCTTCAGGAGCGCCTCCTCCACCCCGTCGCGCTCGACGACCTCACGGTGGTCGACCTCACAACCGAAGGTGTCGCGGTAGTACTCGATCGCGGCCTCGAGGTCGTTCACCGCGATCGCGATGTGGTCGATCTCGGTGAGCAGCGATCCGTCCTGGTTCGAACTGGAGGTTCTCATGCGTGCCTCCGGAACCGGGTGATCTCGGGAAGCAGGCGCTCGCGGGTCGCGCCGTCGGTCACACCGAGCCCCTCCTCGGGCGCGAGGACCAGGACGCCGAGCTTCCCCTCGTGCAGGTTGTGGTGCACCTGGTACGCGGCCTCGCCGACGTCGTCGAGGGAGTACACCGCCGAGAGCGTCGGATGGATCTTGCCCTCGCAGACGAGTCGGTTGGCCTCCCAGGCCTCGCGGTAGTTCGCGAAGTGGGAGCCCTTGATCGTCTTCAGATTCATCCAGAGGTAGCGGTTGTCGTACTCGATCGTGAAGCCGCTCGTCGCCGCGCACGTGATGATCATCCCGCCGCGCTTGGCGACGAACACCGACGCGCCCATGGTCTGGCGGCCAGGATGCTCGAACACGATGTCAGGGTCGACACCCACGAGCTCGCGGATCGACTTGCCGAACCGCCGCCACTCGGCCGGGTCCTGGGTGTGGTCATCGGACCAGAATCGGAACGCCTCGGCCTTGCGGTCGATCACGGCCTCGCAACCCATCTCGCGCAGGAGCGCGGCGCGCTCGGGTGAGGACACGACACCGACCGGTGTGCCCCCGCCGTTGAGGACGTACTGGACCGCGTAGGCGCCGATGCCGCCACCGGCGCCCCAGATCAGCACCGTCTGGCCCTGGGTCATCTGGGCGCCGTTCGGGCTCACGAGCATGCGGTAGCTCGTCGAGTTCGTGAGCGCGTTGACGGCAGCCTCTTCCCACGTGAGGTGCTTCGGCTTGGGCATCAGCTGGTTCGAGCGAACCAGCGCGACCTCGGCGAGGCCGCCGTAGTTCGACTCGAAGCCCCAGATCCGCTGGTTCGAGGCAAGCATCGCGTCGTCGTGCGACGACGGGTCCTGGTCGTCGACGTAGTTGCAGTGCACGGTGACCGCTTCGCCGGGCTTCCACTGGCGCACCGCCGAGCCCACGCGCAGCACCACTCCGGCGGCATCGCTCCCGACCACGTGGAAAGGCTGATCGTGGCGTGCACCCCAGATGCTCTCCTTGCCGAGCCGCTTCAGGAACTGGAACGTGGGGAGCGGCTCGAAGATCGACGACCACACCGTGTTGAAGTTGATCGAGCTCGCCATGACCGCGACGTACACCTCGTCGGGTGCGAGCTCGGGCAGGGCCACCTCGTCGACGTGCAACGACACGCGTGGGTCCTTCTCTTCCGAAGGCATCCCATCGAACATCGTCTGCTCGTCGGCGCGCACGACCGCACCGCGGAACGAAGCCGGGAGTGGGAGCGCAGCGAGTTCGTCGCCCGGCGCGCCTTCGAGGATCGCAGTTCGGATCGCGTCGATCTCGGTGCTCATGTTCCCCCAACTCGATTCGGGTCCGTGCGGCTTCCCGAGGCTAGGCGGGAAGCACGGACGGGTGACCCGGCTAGAGCCAGGACGGCGGCGCTTGGCTACCATCCTGGAACTCGTAGTCCGCGTTCCACCGCATCGAGTTCTCGCAGCACCTCCAGGCTGCGAGAACCAGGAGGCCCTGCATGCCCGGTTCTGTGATCGTCTCGTCGGCCCGCACCCCTATCGGCAAGCTGTCGGGTGCATTCGCCTCGCTCACCGCCATGGACCTCGGTGGGTTCGCCATCAAGGCGGCACTCGAGCGCGGTGGCGTCGGCCCCGAACAGGTCGACTACGTGATCATGGGCCATGTGCTCCAGGCCGGCCAGGGTCAGATCACCGCGCGCCAGGCCGCGGCGAAGGCCGGCATCCCGATGTCGGTGCCCGCGCTCACCGTGAACAAGGTGTGCCTGTCGGGCATCAACG
Organism: Acidimicrobiia bacterium; assembly: GCA_022865365.1. Taxonomy (GTDB): domain Bacteria; phylum Actinomycetota; class Acidimicrobiia; order IMCC26256; family PALSA-555; genus JALHSW01. The sequence continues at coordinate 4,557 of JALHSW010000364.1, forward strand.
CGATCTACCTCGCCGATCAGATGATCCAGTCGGGAGACGCCGAGGTGGTCGTCGCCGGTGGCATGGAGTCGATGACGCAGGCGCCGTACGTGCTCGGTGGGGCGCGCGCCGGCTACCGCATGGGCAACGCGGAGATGCAGGACTCGTTGATCCACGACGGTCTGTGGTGCGCGTTCGACATGGAGCACATGGGGACAGGCACGCAGCGCTACGCGAACGAGCGGGAGATCGCGCGCGAGGCGCAGGATGACCTTGCCGCGAAGAGCCACGAGCGCGCGGCCGCAGCGGTCAAGGAGGGTCGGTTCGCCGACGAGATCGTTGCGGTCGAGATCCCGCAACGAAGAGGCGACCCGATCCTGGTCGACACCGACGAAGGCGTACGCCCCGGCACGACCCTCGAGTCGCTGGGCGACCTCAGGCCCGCCTTCCACAAGGAGGGGACGATCACCGCAGGGAACGCCTCACAGATCTCCGACGCCGGTGCGGCACTCGTGATGACAAGCCGCGAGAAGGCCGAAGAGCTGGGCCTCACGCCGATTGCCGAGCTCCTGAGCTACGGCATGGTCGCCGGGCCAGATCCCTCGCTGCTGCATCAGCCGTCGCATGCGATCAAGCGCGCCCTCGAGCCGATCGACACCAAGGTGAAGGATCTCGATCTCCTCGAGATCAACGAGGCCTTCGCTGCCGTCGGGGTGGCATCGATGCGCGACCTCGGCGTCAGCGACGAGCTCGTGAACGTCAACGGCGGCGCGATCGCCCTCGGTCACCCGGTCGGCATGTCGGGCGCTCGCATCGTGCTGACACTCGTGAACGAGCTGCGCCGTCGGGGTGGCGGCACGGGTGCCGCGGCGCTGTGCGGCGGCGGCGGCCAGGGCGACGCCGCCATCGTGCGCTCGCTCTAGACGTCTCCCACGACACCTCGCTCCAGACCGGGATGCTGTGAGCGCAACGGGATCTGCGCCATCCTTCTGGCGTGCACGGTCGTCGCAACCTCCTGTTCCGCGGCGTCCCGATCCTCAGGGTCCTGATCTTCGGGCTCCCGATCTTCGGGGTCCTGGTCCTCGCCGGCTGTCGGCCCGAGATCGAGTTCGACCTCGACGGGCGCCAGTCGGAGATCGACGCCGTCGGAGGCATCCGCAACGTCACCCTCGACGGCCGGCCGGTCACCCCGACGCAAGGCACCGTCAAGCCGGAACTGCGGGTGCGCGCCAAGCGGGCCACGGTCGCGTACGACGAGGTGGGCGCCGCGGGCCGCTACACCGACATCGGGATCGTGCGACTCGATGTGCTCCCGTCGCCCGAGGATGCGTCCCGCCAGGACCCCGACGTCGATCTTTCCGGGACGCTGGTGCTCCCCGAAGGTGCACCCGCCCCGGTTGACGCGCATCTCCACGGCGGCCGGGACCGCACGGTCGCGGTCGCGGGTTCGACGGTCACGTTCTCGGCGCAGGCCCCCATCTGGCAGGCAAGCCACTCGCTCGATGTCGCGTTTCCCCAATCATGGCTCTCGGCGATGGCGCCGACGCCGATCGCGTTCGCCGGACCGTTCGCCACCGAGCAGGCGGCTCGGGACCAGGCGGACACATCGACGGAGTCGACCCTCGGCGGCCTCGACAACCAGGCCGAGCTGAGCCGTTGGATCCTCACCGCCGTCGCCTTCGGGCTCCCGGCGATCTTCTGGGCGATCGTCGTCATCGGGCTCGTGCGGCGCCTGCGTGAGCGCAAGCGCGTCGTGGGCAACGTGCCCGATCGTCTGAGCGACCCACCGACCGCGGTCGATCCCGCGATCGTCGCCGTGCTCGACGGAGAGGGGCGTCCCGCCAAGACCGCCGTCGCCGGCACCGTGCTCGACCTCGCCCGGCGCAATGCGATCGACCTCCGGGAGTACGGCGACAGGGTCGTGATCAAGGTCCCGCTCGAGGCGATGGGGGTGAACGAGAGCGAGCAGCTCGTGCTCAACGAGCTCCGCGCGCTCGCAACCCCAGAAGGGGTGCTCGAGGGCGCCCACATCTGGAAGCAGCCGACCCGATGGTGGCGTACCCACCGTTGCGACCTGGTGAAGCGGGCGCGCGGCATGGGCCTGGTCGAGCGCTGGATGCCGTTGGCGCCGCTGTCGGGTGCGCTGATCGTCGGTTACATCATCTCGTTCGTGAGCGGCTACACGCTCACCGACAAGGGGTGGCGACAGCGCGCGCTGTGGCGATCGTTCGCGCGGTACATCCACGACCACGGCGAGATCGACAAGGCCGTCGGCCCGGCCGGCGTGGTCGTGTGGGGTCCGTACCTCACCTACGGCGCCGTGCTCGACGAGGCCAGCGCCGCCGCCCGCCCGCTCACGCCGTAGCGAATCACCCGAGCGTCACGACGAAGCGATGGCCACGACCACGAAGATCGACAACACGATGCAGATGATGCCGAGCACCAACCCGGCCGTGGCCATGCCCCCACCCGTCTGCGTTCCGCCTGACTGTGCGATCTGGTTCTTGCCGACGAAGCTGAAGACGATCGCGAGCACCGCAGGGATGAAGCCGAGGAGGCAGAACCCCAGCACCGGGAAGCTCACGATGCCGCACACGAGCGACGCGATGGCCATCCCGTTGTTGCGGGCCGGGCCCTGGATCGGACCCGATGACTGCCATTGACCGCCCGAAGGCGGAGGCGGTGACGGTGACGCACCGGGGCCATCGATGGAGGACATGTTCGTTTCCCTGCTGCGCGAGCGATGCGCTAGTTCGAAGAGAAGTTGTACGAGACCGCGCCCAC
>JALHSW010000365.1 GCA_022865365.1 Acidimicrobiia bacterium
AGCCATCCCCGGTCATGACCTCGTTCACCTTGTCGAGGTCGGCCGTCTTGCCGTAGCCCGCATCGGCGAAGGCGGGCGTGTAGAAGGCCGGGAAGAGCGGCAGCACGAAGCTCTGGAGCACCTCGCCCTCCCGCACGGCCGACTTGAGCGTCGCGTCGATGATGGCCTGGCGATCGGTCGCGTGCATGATCCCGGAGCGGACCGCCTGCGAGTCCAGCGGGGGGTTCTTGGCATTGATCCAGAACCCCTCGTACTCGGTGCCGGGCTTGAACAGGTAGGTGAGGTCGGGGTTGTCGTCGAACTCGTCGAGGATCCCTTCCTGGGGCTGCGGGTAGGCCGCGGCCACCTGTCCGGACTTCACCGCCTGCGTCTCGGCGGCCGACTCGATGATGAACTGGAAGACCACCTTCGCGATCGTCGGCTTGGTCCCCCAGTACGCTTCGTTCGGGACGAGCGTGATGCTCTTGCCCTTCTTCCAACCGGCCTTGCCGCCGGCGAGCTTCCACGGACCACCCGAGAACGCGTAGCCGTCCTTCATCGCCGCGTTGAGACTCTTCCCCTGCAGCAGGTGGCTCGGCACGAGGAAGTAGAAGCCACCGAAGAGGTCCTTCCACGCGGCGTAGGGCTCCTTGAAGGTCACGACCGCGGTCTTCGGGTCGGTCGTGTCGACGCTGGCGATCGAGGTGTACCCGGTCGCGTCGTAGATGTCCTTGCCGGTCGCGATCTGCTTCCAGAGGTACTCGAAATCGGCCGAAGTGATGGGCGTGCCGTCGTCCCAGACTGCTGCCGGGTTGATGCGGTAGGTGACGACCTGCGGCGGACCCTCGGACACCTCCGGCTCACCCGCGAGGACCCCACCGGGCACGTACTCCCCGTCCGCAGTCACGTCGAACGCCTGGGGGAGCGTCTGGACGCCGAGTATCCAGTCGCCCCACGAGGAGCCGGCGGAGCTGCTGATCCAGTTCGCAGTCGCGAGCTCCTGCTCGGCCGCGATGAGCAGCGTGCCCCCGGAGCTCTGCTGGCGCGCCCGACCCTGCGACGATGCCCCGATCGGCGCCACGGACACCATCGCCGCCACGCTCACGAGCGCAACGACCGCCACCAGACCACGTGCGCGAAGCCTTCCGATCACCTCAACCCCCTCGGCTACTGCTCAGTACGAGAACGTGATTGTACGCACGTCCGGCGCAGAGTGCAGCGATCCCCGGGCGAGGCAGTCCGACGTGTGGGTCCCCGGTGATCAGACAACGCCCGGGGCGAAGCAGGGAGGCGTCAGGAAGGCTGGAGGCTGAGCGCCAGGATCACGGTCGAGAAGCCGAAGATCACCGCGGTGATGACCGTGAGACGGTCGAGGTTCCGTTCCACCACCGTCGACCCGGCCGACGAGCCGCCGAGCGATCCCCCGCCGAACATGTCGGAGAGACCCCCGCCCCGCCCGGAGTGCAGCAGCACGAGGAAGAGCAGCCCCAGGGCCGACCCCACACAGAAGACGATGAGCACCGCGTCGAAGATCACGGCGCTGATTGTACCGTCACACCCGGTAGCGCACGATCCGGGCGAAGTCGTCGGGATCGAGGGAGGCGCCGCCCACCAAGGCCCCGTCGATCTCGGGCATCAGCATGAGCTCGGCGATGTTGCCCGGCTTCACGCTCCCGCCGTACTGGATGCGGATGGTGTCGGCCGTCTCGCCGTACAGGTCGCGCAGGACACCCCGGATCGCCCCGATGGTCTCGTTCGCGTCATCGGGCGTGGCCACGCGGCCCGTCCCGATCGCCCAGATCGGCTCGTAGGCGAGCACGCACGGCGCCGCCGCATCGGCCTTGACTCCTCGGAGGGCGGCGCGCGTCTGCTCCACCACCCTCGCCTCGGTCCGGCCCGACTCGCGTTCCTCCAGCGTCTCGCCCACACAGAGGATCGGCGCCATCTCGTGCTCGAGCACCGCCGCGAGCTTCTTGTTGACCGTCTCGTCGGTCTCCCCGAAGAGCTGACGCCGCTCGGAGTGACCGACGATCACGTACTCGACGATGAGCTTCTTGAGCATCGGCGGGCTCACCTCACCGGTGAAGGCGCCCTGGTCCTCCCAGTGACAGTTCTGCGCGCCCAGCGCGATCGGGATCTTGTCGCTCTCGATGAGCGTCTGGAGCGTGCGCAGGTCGGAGAAGGGAGGGCACACGACGACGTCGCACTCCTCGTGGTCGTCCTTCTCCAGCCGGTACGACAGCTTCTGCACGACCTGGATCGCCACGAGGTGGTCGTGGTGCATCTTCCAGTTCGCCGCGATGATGGGCTTCCGACCCGATGTGGCCATGAGCGATCCCTCTTCCTACTGCTCGGCTCTACCTTGTTGGGGTGCGCCGCGCAGCGCGGCGAGCCCGGGCAGGTCACCCTGCTCGATGAACTGCAGCGACGCACCACCGCCAGTGCTCACGTGGTCGACGCGCTCGGCGAACCCCATCTGGCGGATCGCCGCGGCGCTGTCGCCGCCCCCGACGACGGTGAACCCCGCGCAGTCGGCGACCGCCTCGGCCACGATCCGGGTTCCCGCCGAGAACGGCGCCATCTCGAAGACTCCCATCGGTCCGTTCCAGAGCACGGTCTTCGCGCCTGCGATCTCGGCGGCGAAGGCGGCGCCGGTCTCGGGCCCGACATCGAGCCCCTTCCAACCTGCCGGGATCGTGTCGGCCGGGACGACCTGCGTCTTGGCGTCGGGTGCGACCTCCTGTGCGATCACGACGTCAGTGGGCACCCGGACCCGACCCGTCTCGAGGAGCCGGCGACACACGTCGACGCGGTCGGGCTCCGCCAACGAGTCACCGATCCCGCCGCCGGCCGCGAGGATGAACGTGAACGCCATCGCCCCACCGACGAGGATCGTGTCGCAGCGATCGAGCAAGGCTTCGATCACTCCCAGCTTGTCGCTCACCTTGGCCCCACCGAGGACGGCTACGAACGGGCGCGTCGGCTCGTCGAGCAAGCGCGCCAGCACCTCGACCTCGCGCTCGAGCAGGCGCCCTCCGGCGCTCGGCAGGACGCGTGGCGGCCCGACGATCGACGCGTGCTCACGGTGCGACGCACCGAACGCGTCATTGACGTACGCGTCGAACCCGCTGACCAGATTCGTCGCGAACGCCGGGTCGTCCGCCGTCTCGCCCGGATCGAACCGCAGGTTCTCGAGCATGGCGACGTCGCCCGGGCGGAGGCTCGCGACCACCTCCTCGACGCGCGGGCCAACGACGGCGGGAACGAGCGTGACCGGTACGTCGAGCAGCTCACCGAGGCGCTCTGCTATCGGGGCCATCGAGTACTGCGGATCGACCTTCCCCTTGGG
>JALHSW010000366.1 GCA_022865365.1 Acidimicrobiia bacterium
AGGCGGGCTCCTGTGCGTGCTCGACGCCGGCGGTGCTTGCGCGACGAGGACGGTGCCGCGCGCTGGTGCGTCCTACAGCCGCATCACGGTGCTCGCCATCACCGGCTCGGATGAACTGCCATCGCCTGCGGAGGGCGTGAACCGACTCGTCGTGACCAAGTCGTTCGACCCACTGCTCACACCCGTCACCGGAAGCAAGAAGAAGGAGACCGGCCGATGAAGCGCCCTGTGCTCGTCGTCATGCTCGCGCTCGCTCTGCTCGCGATCGTCCCTGCGATCGCTACCGCCAGGGACACGGCCAAGAACGCTGACGGATCCCCGAAGGTGATCGTCTTCAACGGCCAGGGGAACGACCTCGATGCGTTCGCGTCGACGCCGCCGTTCACAACGCAGAAGGTGTACACGACACGCGAGAAGGACCCGAAGGGGTTCGACATCAATGCGCAGATCTGCTTCTTCGGTGACGGTCGCACCTTCATCGCGGGCGAGGACACCGGCCAGCCCGACCCGATCCAGGGCTGGGGCATCTTCCGGCTCCGCGGCAGCAAGGTCGGTTCGCTGAAGGCCCGCCAGGTCGGCAAGCTCCAACCCACCTACCAGGGTGCGACCGACAACGCCGAGAACTACGGCTGCGGTGTGCTCTCCGACGGCCGCATCCTCACGAGCGACGTCGGCAACCAGGCCAAGGGCGACGGCGACGGCCAGCTCATCATCTGGTTCCCACCGCTCACGAAGGGCTTCCGCACCCTCGCGAACGGCACCGAGGGCAAGGTGCCGTACTGCAAGCTCGACATCGGGATCGCGACTGCGGGCGGGATCGCGGTCGACGAGGACGACAACGTCTACGTCGCGTCGGCGCGAGGCGACATCGCCGGAGTCAACCGCTACTCCGGTCCGTTCCCCACGTCGGCGACCCCGGCCGGCGGTTGCGACGGCCAGGACGGCACCGGCGCGCCGATGGCGACGAACGTGACCAGGGAGCAGTTCATCGCGCCGACGAACAACCTCCTGACCCCGAACGCGATCGTGCCGTCGCCCGTCGCGGGATCGAAGCAGACGGGTTGGTACGTGTCGAGTGTCTTCACCGGTGTCATCAACGAGTACGACAAGACGGGCACCTACGTGCGGACGATCCTCCAGCCGCCGGCCGGCGAGACACTCGGCGCCGAGCCGTTCTCGACCGGCACGCCCCTCGGGCTCGGTATCGGGCCCGACGGCACCCTCTATTTCGCCGACATCGGCATCGTGATCTCAGACCGGGGGATCGGACCCGGCCGCAGCACCGGAAACGTGCGGCGCATCACGTTCGTCGGCGGTGAGCCCCAGGCACCGGAGACGATGGCGAGCGGCCTCGCGTTCCCCGACGGCATCGGCATCTTCGTGCCGCCTCGCTCGTAGGCGCGGCGTAGCATCAGAGCCGTGACTCCCGCGGTCCAGCTCCTCGCGGTCGGAGCCGCCGCTCCGGCCTGGCGCCTCGACGCGACCGAGGTCGGCGCGGCGTGGAGCCGCGGTGGCCGCGGCCAGGCTGCGGTCTGCGCCCCCGACGAGGACGTCCTCACCCTCGCGGCCGAGGCGGCCGGCCGGGCGCTCGCCGCGTCGGGCCTCCAGACCGACATCGTCGACGGTCTGTGGTGGGGCACGACCCGACCGCCCTTCGCCGAGGGCCCGAGCCACGCGGTGCTCGCACGCGCGATCGGGCTGTCGCATCGCTCCGGTGGCGCGCTGTGCTCGGGATCGCCCCACGCGGGAATAGAGGCACTCCTCGGCGCGGCCGATGCGATCGGCGCCGGCACGGCACGGGTCGCG
>JALHSW010000029.1 GCA_022865365.1 Acidimicrobiia bacterium
CGCCGTCACGCGGCACGACCAGCATGGTGAGTCGCTCGAGGGGCATCGCCTCGTAGCCGGTGAGATACGGCAGGTCCGGACCGACCGAGCAGAGCAGCGCATCGATGCCGGCCTCGTCCATGCGAGCGCGGGCCCGCTCGAGTCGCGCCGCGTGCATCAGTCGGCCGAATCCATCAGTCGATCGGCACGGGGAGCGCAGGCAACCCGTCGATGCTCGTGGCGTTCTTCTCCGCACGGTACGCGACGAGACCCTCTGCCCCTTTCCCTTCGGTCCACTCGGTGAGGCGTGAGCGATCGTCCTGGTACGCCATCAGCGGCACCGCGTAGCCGCACGACGTGGAGACGCGCTCGACGTCGACCCGCACGATCGATCGCGCGCCCGGGTGGTCGGAGAACCGCGTCCGCAGCTCACGAGCGCGCGGGTCGTCGACGGGGATCACCTCACCCTGGCCGTACACACGCACGATGTTGGGCGCCCCTTCGAAGGTGCAGAACATGATCGTGATGCGACCGTTGTCGCGCAGGTGGGCGATCGTCTCGGCGCCGCTCCCGGTGAGGTCGAGGTAGGCGACCTCGTTCGGTCCGAGCACCGCGAACGTGTCGAGCCCTTTGGGCGAGACGTTCACGTGGCCGTCGGGTCCCGACGGTGCGGTCGCCACGAAGAACACGTGCTGCGCGTCGATGAGCTGCCGGATCGCCGGCGTGATCTCGTCGAGCACGCGACCCATCAGGCACCCACCGCGGTACGGGTCGGCGCCGCGTCGGACGCGGCTTCGACGGCGCGCTTCGCGTGGTAGCTCGAACGCACCAACGGCGCCGCCTCGACGTGGGAGAACCCGAGACTCTCGGCGAGCTCACCGATCGCCGCGAGCTCGTCCGGCGTCCACCACCGCACGACCGGGAGGTGCGTCGCCGACGGTTGCAGGTACTGGCCGACGGTCAGGATGTCGACGCCGACGTTGCGGAGATCCGTGATCGCGGCGCGCACTTCGTCGTCGGTCTCCCCCATGCCCACGATCAGTCCGGACTGCGTGACGAGACCCGCGTCCTTGGCCCGTGCGAGCAGCGCCAGCGAACGCGCGTATCCGGCCGAAGGGCGAGCGGCGCGTTGCAGTCGCGCGACCGTCTCGAGGTTGTGGTTGAGCACGTCGGGCCGTGCCGCGAACAGCGCGTCGAGGGATGCGGGATCCCCCTTGCAATCGGGGACGAGCACCTCGACCCGGGTTCCCGGCGCCCGCCGACGGATCGCGGCGATGGTCGCGACGAAGCCGGAGGCGCCACCATCGGAGAGGTCGTCGCGGGCCACGCTCGTGACCACGGCGTGCTCGAGCCCGAGCGTCGCCACCGCGTCGGCCACCCGAACCGGTTCGCCCTCGTCGGGCGGCTGGGGCTTGCGCGTGTCGACGAGGCAGAAGCCGCAGGCCCGGGTGCAGCGCTCCCCCAGGATCATGAACGTGGCCGTGCGGTCGGCCCAGCACTCGTAGATGTTGGGGCATCCGGCCTCCTCGCATACCGTGTTCAGGTCGAGCGATCGCATGAGCCGGCGCGTGGCGCGGTACTCCTCGCCGAGGTTCGCCTTCACCCGCATCCACTCGGGCCGGCGCCGCTCCCCCACCGGGCTTCTCGGCACGCTGGGCGCCAATAGTTGTCGCCCAGCGTGCCGAGAAGCCGATGGGGTGGGGGTCGAGACGTCTTGGCGGTCGATCTCGTACGGGCCGAAGCGCTCGGCAAACCGCGCCACGACGGCGTCGAGGACCTGCGTCATCGGCGGGGCATCACCCGCCAGGCGCGCGAGCGACGTCACGCCCTTGTCGGGGATGCCACACGGAACGATGTGCTCGAACATCGAGAGCTCGGGATCGACGTTGAGCGCGAACCCATGGCGCGTCCGGCCGCGCGCGACCTTGACGCCGATCGCAGCCACCTTCTCGTCGCCCACCCAGACGCCGGTGAGACGGTCGTGTCGCTCGCCGGCAACACCGAAGTCGGCGAGCACAGCGATGAGCACGTCCTCGAGCGCGCGCACGTACGCGACGACGTCGCTCTGGCCGTCGCGCCAGTCGGGAAGGGTGATGATCGGGTACCCCACGAGCTGGCCGGGGCCGTGGTACGTGACGTCGCCACCCCGGTCGACCCGGACCAGATCGGCACCGACCGACGCCGGCGGCACGAGCACGTGCTCGGGTCGGGCGCGTGTCCCGAGCGTGTACACGTGCGGGTGCTCGAGCAGGAGGAGGTAGTCGTCGAGCGCGCGGGAATGCAGGCCGCGCTGCAGCGCGTCTGCGTCGACGTACGCGACGCGCCCGAGCCAACGGACCTGCAGCGATGGCTGTGACATCCCGGATCAGCCTATCGGGGCCGGAATTCGGTGCTGCTCAGACCCGGACTACTCAGACCTTGATGACCTCGAG
>JALHSW010000367.1 GCA_022865365.1 Acidimicrobiia bacterium
AAAGCCGCGATCGAATGGCGAGACCCGCACTGTCGCATCGAAGGCTGTCACGCCACCGACGGCCTCGAGATCCACCACATCACCCGCGTCACCGACCACGGCACCAGCTCCATGGAGACCGAAGTCCGCATCTGTGGCCACCACCACGACCTCATCACCCACAAGCACTACCAACTCGAAGGCTCACACCAAGCAGGCTGGTGGCTCGAAGCACCCGGACGGGCACCACCCCCCGACACGGGCTGAAGCGACATCGTCGCCTCATGATCCTCGGCTTCCCACCCCAACGCGAAGAGAGGCATCGAGCGGGTGATCAGCGCAGCGCCTGTGTGGTGCTCGTCGTCGCCGTCGGGTCGATGATCGCGAGCGCCGCACGGAGGGCCCGCACCTCCTGACGCAGCCTGTCGACCTCGACGCGCAGCTTCGCGAGCTGCGGGCCGACGTCGTCGAGGTTCGTGACTGCGCCCGAGTCGTCCTTGGATTGAGAGCACGCGGCGCCACCGGTGGCGAGCGCCAGCGTGAGCAACGCGCAGCAAAGGGTCCGGCGTGGGTGGACGGTCACGAGACCGGGGGCACGGGTCGGGGCGGCGGCGGGCCGACGTACTGCGCGCTCGGGCGGATCAGGCGATTGTCGGCGGCCTGCTCGAGGACGTGCGCGGTCCAACCGATCACCCGGCTCGACGCGAACGTGGGAGTGAACATCTCGCGTGGCACGCCGCACGTGTCCATCACGACGCCGGCGTAGAACTCGACGTTCGTGTAGAGCTTTCGTCCGGGCTTGAGCTCGGCCAGGACGTCGATCGCGACCTGCTCGACCTGCTTCGCGAGCTCGACCTTGGAGCCGCCGAGTCGCTCGGCGACCGAGCGCAGCATGACCGACCGTGTATCGTCGGTCTTGTAGACGCGGTGGCCGAAGCCCATGAGACGATCGCCGCGCCCGACCGCGTCACGGAGCCATGCATCGGCTTTGTCGACCGTCCCGATCGCGTCGAGCATGTCGAGGGCCCGGCTCGGCGCACCGCCGTGCAGCGGCCCCGACAACGCGCCGATCGCACCGACGACCGCGGCCACGAGGTCGGCTCCCGTCGACGTGATCACCCGTGCAGTGAACGTCGACGCGTTGAAACCGTGGTCGATCGTCGAGATGAGGTACTGCTCGACCCCCCGCGCGTGCGCGGCGGTCGGGACGTCGCCGCTCATCATGTAGAGGTAGTTCGCGGCGTACGCGAGATCCGGGCGGGGTTCGATGATCTCGAGGTCGTGCTGGAGCCGGTACAGCGCACAGAGCAGTGTCGGCACGACGGCGCAGACGCGCATCCCCTGCTCGTGCAGCTCCGCTGCTGGGAGGTCGAGCGAAGGCCGGAACCCGAGCGCGGCACCGATCAGCGACAGCGTGGTGCGCAGGAGGTCGAGCGGCGGAGCTTGGCGCGCGACACGCGCGATCTCGGGCAACGCCGACTGCACCTCGGCCGGGATGTGGCGCAAGGGAGCGATCTCGGTGGCAAACGCCGCGCGCTGGGGCGCAGTCGGGAGCTCGCCGTCGTACAGGAGGTGCCAGACGTCCTCGAGCGAGCGAGTCTCTGCCAGCTCGACTGCGTTGTACTGGCGGTAGTGGTAGAAGCCTTCCTTCCCGCGCACGTCGCCGATGCCGGTCTCGGCGACGACGACACCCTCGAGGCCCCGGGGCACCTCGTGTGCGAGGCTCTCGGCCGGTTGGATCTGCGCGATGCGCATGAGGTCGCGCATCGACACGATGCCCACGAGGCGTGCGTGGTCGACGACGGGGATGTGGCGGTAGCCGTGCTCGGCGAGGCTCGCGAACGCAGTCATCGCGTCGACGTCGGGTGCGACGGAGTCGGGATCCGGCGTCATCCACGTCGCGACGAGGTCGGTCGGCGTGGCGCCGGCGGCGCCCATACGCACCAGGTCACGTTCGGTGAGGATCCCTACCGGCCGGTCACCGTCGACCACCACGACCGACCCGACGCCCTGCTCGCGCATTCGGGCCGACGCGGCGGTGATCGTCTCGTTCGCGGTGGCCGTCACCGCCGGGTGGCTCATGATCTCGCCGACCGATCGGGTCCCGCCGCTCACACATACCCCACTTCTCGACTCCTCGAATGCGATTCTACGCAGGGGCGCCGTGGCGGCCCTCGCCCTCAGCGAACCGGCGGATGCCCTCGCGCGACTCCGCGGTCGCGAGCGTGGCCATGCCGAGGCGCCACTCGTTCGCGAGCGCGTCGTCGAACGAGAGGCCGGCCTGCTCGTACACCGAGCGACGGTCGTTGCGCAGGCACGATTGGGGCAAGCTCGCCAGCTCGTGTGCGAGCACGGTTGCGTCCTCGAGCGCATGTCCGGGTTCGGCCAGCCGGTTGGCGAGTCCCATGTGCAGGGCCTCGTCGCCGGAGACCCCCCGCCCGGTGAGGATCAGGTCGAGCGCATGGCTCTGGCCGATCAGGCGCGGCAGCCGCACGGTGCCGCCGTCGATGAGCGGCACCCCCCACCGCCGGCAGAACACACCGAACGTCGCGTCACTGGCGGCGACCCGCAGGTCGCACCACAGCGCGAGCTCGAGACCGCCCGCCACCGCGTATCCCTCGACTGCGGCGATGACGGGCTTGTCGAGCAGCATCCGGGTCGGACCCATCGGCCCGTCGCCGTCGTCGGACATCGTGTTTCCGCCGCCTTCCAGCATCGCCCGCAGATCCGCGCCGGCGCAGAAGGTGCCCCCCGCCCCGGTCAGGATCGCCACGGCGCTGGCATCGTTCCCGGCAAAGGCTCGGAAGGCGTCGGCGAGGCCTGCCGCGGTGGCGCCGTCGACCGCGTTGCGCCGCTCGGGGCGATCGATCGTGACGATCGATACCGGCCCGTCGTGCTCGACGCGCACCGTCACGGGCTGCACTCTCCCGTCGGATCGTCGCGGGTGGCCACGAGGTGCGCGAGCTCGTTGAGGCTCGCGAGGCTGCGCGGCCCGCCCGAGCGTGCCGCGTGGACGCGGTGCACCGAGGTGTACTCGGGGTGGAACCACAGCGGCTGCGCGATGCCGAGCACGCGCGCGAGATAGACGTTGATCACCCCGCCATGGCACACGACGGCGACCTTCGCGCCCGCGAATCGATCGATGATCGAATCCATCGCGGGCACGACCGCGGCCTGGAACGCGACCGGGTCCATGCCGCCGACGTCGTCCCAGCGTCCCTCGACCGTCGCCTGCCACCGCTCGTCCTTGAGCGCGCGCAGCTCCTCGATCGGGATGTACTCACCCGAGGTCGCGTCGTACTCGGACACCCCCGGATCGATCTCGGGGGTGATCCCGAGCACGGTGGCGAGCGGTGCGGCAGTCTCGCGGGCGCGCCGGAGCGGGCTGGTGATGATGGCGTCGACGCCGTCACCGGCCAGCCACAGACCGAGGCGCGTCGCCTGCTCGGTCCCTCGATCGGTCAGCCCGGGATCGGCGGGACCCTCCACCTCGCCCTGCTCGATGCGGACGGGCTCGGCGTGGCGGATCAGCAGTAGCTCCATGGTGCTCCGTCTCAGTCGGTGAGCGCGAAGCCGAGTACGGCCTCGAGCTCGGCGAGGGCGACGGCGGGATCGCCGACCTTGATCGTGGTCATCCCGAGCGCGCGCGCCGACTTGAGGTTCACGCCGAGGTCGTCGAGGAACACGGTCTCGCCGGGCGTGACGCCCAGGCGACTGCACGTCAGCTCGTAGATGCGGGGGTCGGGCTTGCGGAGCCCCTCGATCGCCGACTCGACGATGATGTCGAACACCTCGCCGAGCGCGGGGGTGTGCTCGCCGACGCCCGGTGCCTCGTCATCGGGGCGCCAGTTGTTCGTGAGTGCCGCGGTCCGGAGGCCCCGGGCCCGGATGCATCGGATCGCGGTGAGCATCTCGGGGCGGGCGCCGGCACCAGCGCCGATGTCGGCGAAGAGATCGGCGACCACGACCGTGCCGCCGGCCATGGCGCACTCGGCCTCGAACTCGTCGGCGAACCCGTCCATCGACAGCTCGCCACGCTCGAGGCGCGACCACGCGTTGTCGTCTCCACCCGCGAGCACGACCTCGCTGAGGAAGCGATGTGGGAGACCGGTGCGGGTCTCGTAGGCGCGGAAGGCGTCGATCGGCGACGGCATGACGACGCCGCCCAGGTCGAACACGACTGCAGAATGGGCCACGGCCGGGGACGCTACCGTGCCCTCGTGCGCGATCCGAGGTCCCAGAGCGCCCCGTTCTCGGCACGCGGCGTTGCGCCCAGCGCACGTCAACGTGCCGAGAAGCCGGCCGGGGTCAGCCGGCGTGCGTTTCTCGGGGCCGCCGCCGGACTCGGGTTGGCGGTCGCCACCCCGCGGGGGCTGCGCTCGCCGCTGCTCGTCGCCCGCGACGCGCCCCGGCTCTCGGGCCCGGCCTTCACGCTCGGCGTCGCTTCCGGCGACCCGTTGCCCGGACGTGTCGTGCTGTGGACCCGTCTCGCGCCCGAGCCGCAGACGCCGACCGGCGGGATGCCGGCGGAGCCGGTGTCGGTTCGCTGGCAGGTCGCGCGCGACGAGGCATTCGGGAAGATCGTTCGACAGGGCAAGGCGAGAGCAGAACCGGACGCGGCGCACAGCGTGCACGTCGACGTCGCCGGGCTCGAACCGGCCACCGACTACTTCTACCGGTTCATCGCCGCCGGTGAGGAGAGCCCGGTCGGTCGCACCCGCACCGCTCCTGCTCCTGACGCGTCGACGCGTCCTGTGCGCTTCGCGTTCGCGTCCTGCCAGCAGTACGAGGAGGGGTACTTCACCGCACATCGGCATCTCTCCGAGGAGGACGTCGACCTCGTGGCATTCCTCGGCGACTACATCTACGAGGACGATCCGTCCGACGGCAAGGCGCGGCGCCACGAAGCATCGGAGCCCACCGACCTCGCCGGCTATCGCCTTCGGTACGCGACCTACAAGGCTGATGCCGATTTGCAGGCCGCGCACGCCGCCCACCCGTGGGCCGTGATCTGGGACGACCACGAGGTCGAGAACAACTACGCCGCGGATCGCGCGCAGCGCGACACGGTGTCACCCGCCGAGTTCCTGACCAGGCGGGCGGCCGCGTACCGATCGTGGTGGGAGCACCAACCGGTCCGGCTTCCGGCTCCGACCGGGCCCGACGTGCTCATGTACCGCACCCTCGCTTTCGGCCGACTGGCCACGTTCCAGTTGCTCGACACGCGCCAGTACCGCACCGACCAGGCGTGCGGGAGTGCGGTCGACATCGGAGCTCCGTGTCCCGACGTCGACTCGCCCGACGCCACGCTCCTCGGCGACTCGCAGTCGCGGTGGCTCTCGCGTGCGCTCGGCGAATCACGGGCCCGCTGGAACCTCATCGCGCAGCAGGTGATGGTCGGCCCGGTGAACTTCGCCCCCACGCTCCCCGATGGCGGCATCGTGAACCTTGACCAGTGGGATGGGTACACCAGTGCCCGCGGCTCCCTCATGAGGCAGCTGGCGAAGCTCGCGCCCAACCCGGTCGTGCTCACCGGAGACATCCATTCCTCGTGGGTCCACGACCTCGTCGCCGAGACCAACGACGCTTCGGGGACGAGTGACCGGGTGGTCGCGACCGAGCTCGTCGGCACATCGATCACGTCGAGCTTTCCCCTCGAGTCGGTCGTGCAGGGCGCGGTCGCCTCGCAGCCGACCATCAAGTACTTCGAAGGAACCAAGCACGGCTACGTCAGAGCCGAGGTCGACAAGGAGCAGCTCCGGGCCGATTTCCGGTACGTGTCGGGGATCGGCTCACCGACGGCCACGATCGAGACCGGCGCGAGCTTCGTCGTCGAGGCCGGTCACCCCGGCGCGCAGCCCGCCTGACTCCTCGACGGCGACGCCCTCGCGTCGACGATCGTCCTAGATTCTGGTCGCGCTCGCTCGGTGCCGGGTTGCCCGGTGCCGCTCCTGCGGAGCCGCTCGGCTGCTCCTAGAGTGCGCTCCGTCACGATCGCAGCCCGCAAGGGCGGGAGGAGGCTCGGCATGTCGAGGACGCATCGAGGCGGGATCACGGCGATCCTCGTGGTGTGTGCGCTGGGTTCAGCCGCGCTGACCGCGATCGCAGCACCGGCCGGTGCCGAACGGGCGGGGAAGCAGCCCCAGCGCGGTGGCTCCGCGACGTTCGGCCTCGAGGCCGAGACCACCGGCGGCTTCTGCCTCCCCTTCGCGACGATCGCGTCGTCGGGGAGCCAGGTGGTGAACGCGATCTACGACACGCTCGTCGTCCGCAACACCAAGGGTGAGTACGTGCCGTACCTGGCCAAGTCGGTGACCCCCAACGCCGACTCCACGCAGTGGACCATCACGCTGAGGCCCGATGTGCAGTTCCACGACGGCACGCCGTTCGACGCCGCGGCGTTGAAGATCAACCTCGACACCGACCGGGGTCTGAACTCGAGCTACCCGCCCGGCCTCGGTACGTTCGCGCTCAAGAACATCGCGAGCGTCGACGTCACCGGGCCACTCTCGGTCGTCGTGACCACCAAGGTTCCCTGGATCGCGTTCGCGGCGTATCTCTCCCTGCCGATGGTCGCTCCCGCCCAGCTTGCAGACCCCGGGACGTGCGCGACGAACATGATCGGCACCGGCCCGTTCGCGCTCGACGAGTGGCGCCAGAACGAGTCGCTCACCGTGAAGCGCAACCCCGACTACTGGCGCAAGGGGTTCCCGTACCTCGACGAGATCGTGTTCCGTCCGATCACCGACGACCAGGCCCGGCTCAACGCGCTCACGAGCGGCGAGCTCGCCCTGATGACGACCTCGATCTCGAAGACCATCGCCGACCTCAAGGATGAAGCGGCGAACGGCGACATCAACCTGGTCGTGTCCGACAAGGGGGCAGAGACCGCCTACCTGCTGCTCAACAACTCGAAGGCCCCGTTCGACAACCTCGTCGCCCGCCGAGCCGTGGCCGCGGCCGCCGACCCGCGCCAGATCAATGAGATCCGCAACCAGGGCCTGAATGCGATCGCGACCGGTCCGTTCCCACCTGATCACCCCGCGTACGTCGCCAACAAGAACCCGCACCACGACCTGAAGCTCGCGAAGAAGCTGGCAACGGCGTACGAGGCCGAGCACGGACAGCCGATCTCCTTCGAGTACCTCGCGAATCCCGACCCGGAGCAGGTGGCGATCGCGACCCTGATCAAGGAGCAGCAGGCCAAGGCCGGCATCGATGTGAGCATCCGGCTCGCCGATCAGTCGGCGGTCATCCAAGACATCCTCGCCGGCAACTTCACGAGCGTGGGCTCCCGGGGTTACCCCGGCGGCGACCCCGACACCCAGTACTTCTGGTGGCACAGCGGCTCGCCGCTGAACTTCGGGCGGTTCAGCGACCCCGAGATCGACCGGATCCTCGACGAGGCGCGGTCCGAGCCCGACCAGGCCAAGCGGGTGAAGCTGTATCAGGACCTGAACCGGCGATTCGCCGAGCAGGTCTACAACCTCTGGAGCTGGTACTCGCTCTGGGCGGTGGCCTACCAGCCGGACGTCAAGGGTGTCGCCGGTCCTCCGTTGCCCGACGGCGGCGGCCGCCAGGCCGTGCTGTTCAACGGCTTGGTTCCGGTGCTGGGGCTCTCGCGGACCTAGATCCCTCGAGCCGTGGGCCGATCGCCAGTGGGCGGATCCAAGAACGTGAAGACGAGTGCCGCAGAGGCGCTGCGCGCGCACACGGCCCCCGAGTGGTGGCGGGACGCCAAGCTGGGCATCTTCATCCACTGGACGCCCGCTTCGATCCCCGCGTTCGCCCCCACCGGTCACGACATGGTGGAGCCGGACGCAGTGCGCGACCCACGCGGCTTCGCCGAGTCCCCGTACAGCGAGTGGTACGAGAACTCGATGAAGTTCCCCGGGAGCAGTGTCGCCCGGTTCCACGCGGCGACCTACGGAGAGAAGCCGTACGTTGAGTTCGGGCCGGAGTGGGAAGCCGGGCTCGCATCCTGGGATCCGGAGAGCTGGGCCATCCGCTTTGCCGCGACCGGAGCGCGTTACGTCGTGCTCGTGGCCAAGCACATGGAGGGCTACTGCCTCTGGCCGACGCGCGTTCCCAACCCTCGTCGCCCGAACTGGAACAGCTCACGAGACGTGGTGGGGGAGCTGGCCGACGCGGTGCGCAACGCCGGGATGAGATTCGGCCTCTACTACTCCGGCGGGTTCGATTCGACGTGGAACGACCACTCCATCGGTTCCTTCGGCGACATCCCGTTGGCGGTGCCGCGCGGCGACTATCCCGCCTACGCCGCGGCCCAGGTCCGAGAGCTCATCGAGCGGTACCGACCCGACGTGCTCTGGAACGACATCTGCTGGCCCGCACCGAGCAGGGATCTCATCCCGTTGCTCACCGAGTACTACGCCGAGGTTCCCGAGGGGGTCATCAACGACCGGTTCCTCTGTTGGTCTCCGCTCTGGAAGGCCGCCCGCTCGAAGCTCGTGCGACGCATCATCATCAACGCGGCGGCGAAGTCGGCTACGCGGGAGCGGGGCCTGGTGCCGCCGAAGCCGGAGTTCTTCGACGTTCGCACGCCGGAGTACACGACGTACGACGAGATCCAGACCACGCCCTGGGAATGCGTGCGGGGCATGGATCACAGCTTCGGCCACAACCGGGCATCAGGTCCCGCGGACTTCATCACGCAGGAGGACCTGCTCTGGTCGCTGGCCGACATCGTCGCCAAGGGGGGCAACCTCCTCCTGAACGTCGGCCCCCGCGGGGAGGACGCCCAGATCCCGGAGCTCCAGGGCGAGCGACTCGAGTGGCTCGCGGAGCTCACCGGCCACGCCGGAGCGGCCCTGTTCGGTACCCGGCCGTGGCTGATCGCCGAAGGTGCGACCGAGGGTGGTGCCGAGATCCGCTACACCGCCGGCGCCGACACCGTTCATGCCCTGGTGCGGGGTCCGGCCGAGCATCCCCGCTCGCTGCGGCTCTCGGACATCCGGGCCGCCACCGCGACCTCCGGTGGCCGAACCCTGGCCTGTCGCGCCGAACCGGACGGGACGGTGGTCGAGCTCGACGAAGCGCTCTCGCCGGTCGTTCCCGTCGCGATCTCCTTCCCGGACGCCACGCGCGCGCCATGATGCGTCGATGCCGGTCGAGGAGGAGCACGCCCGCGACCGGATCGTCGACCGGATCGTCGAGCTGATCGGCGCGTACGCCGAGCGCCTCGACGCCGGCGATCTCGACGGGGTCGCCGCACTGTTCGATCAGGGTACGTTCCGCTCGACGAGGGGTGGTGAGCCCCTCGTCGGGCGCGACGCCGTCCGCCGCCAGTACGACCCGGTGCTGCTCTACGACGACGCCACCCCCCGGACCAAGCACGTCCTCGCCAACATCGAGGTGGTGGTGGACGCCGACGCCGGCACTGCCACCTCGCGCTGCACCTTCACCGTGCTCCAACAAGCGCCCGGGGCTGGCCTGCGGGCCGTCCTCGCCGGCCGCTACCACGACCGCTTCGAACGGGGAGGCGACGGTTGGCACTTCGTCGAACGGGTCGTGCACCCGGACCTCGTGGGCGATCTGACCCGGCACATGGACCGACGGTGATCGACGCGCCCGCGCGTCTCGCCGCGCTCGTCGAGAGTCGCAGTGCCGACGCGGGTGGCCCCGTGGTCGTGGGGATCGCGGGGTCCGTCGCCGCGGGCAAGACCACGCTCGCCCGGGCGCTGAGCATCGAGCTGGAGCGACGCAACATCACCACGACCGTGGTCGGCACCGATGCGTTCCTCTTCTCGAACCGCGTGCTGTCGGAACGAGGGTTGATCGCCCGCAAGGGCTTCCCCGAGTCCTACGATGTGGTCGCGCTCCTGGCCTTCGTCGACGCGGTCCGGACCTCACGGGACGACGTGGCGATCCCGGTGTACTCGCACGAGACCTACGACATCGTGGCAGACGGCCGGGTGACCGTCCGTCCGGCCGACGTCGACGTCGTCGTGATCGAGGGAATCAACGCGCTGGGTGCCCTGGCCCACCGGCTCGACCTCGCGGTGTACATCGACGCGGCGGAAGAGGATCTGGCCCGCTGGTACGTGGCGCGCTTCCACGAGTTGTGCCGGCAGGCGCGCCGCGACCCGACCTCGTTCTACCGGATGTTCGAGACGCTCGACGCCGAGCAGATCGAGGCGATCGCGCTCGAGACGTGGCGAACTGTGAACCTGGTCGTCCTGCGCGATCACGTGGCGCCCACGCGTGCGCTCGCCGACATCGTCGTCGTGAAGGGTCCTGATCACGTGGTGCTCGAGCTGCGCGAGGATTCGCCACCCACGATCGAGGAGAGCTGACGTGTCCGACACTGATCTGGTCGTGCAGCTCGAGCAGGTGTGGGGCTCGATGGCCGAGCTCGGCGGGCAGCTGAGCGAGGCGGACTGGAAGCGCCCGACCGAGGTCCCGGGTTGGACCGTGCAGGACAACCTCACGCACATCGTCGGGATCGAACGGAGCCTCCTCGGCGAGCCGGCACCGGACCACGAGCTGCCCGGCGGCCTCCAGCACGTGAGGAACGAGATGGGTGTGCGCAACGAGGTCTTCGTCGACTCGCGCCGGGCGCTCGGCGGTGCGGAGGCGCTCGCGGAGTTCCGCGCGGTGACCCGGCAGCGCCTCGCGGAGCTCGCGGGCTACGGGCCGGACGACTTCGCGCGGGAGTCGTGGACGCCGATGGGGCCCGGGACGATCCGTGATCTCCTCCCGTTCCGTGTGTTCGACTCCTGGGTCCACGAGCAGGACATGCGGCGCGCGGTCGACCGCCCCGGCAATCTCGACTCACCGGTCGCGGTTGTAGCGCTCGATCGCATCGTGGGCTCGATGCCGTTCGTGGTGGGGAAGAAGGCGGGAGCCCCCGACGGGTCGACCGTCGTCTTCGAGCTTTCGGGTCCGCTCGGACGCACCGTTACCATCGGCATGGACGGCCGGGCGAGGCTCCTCGACCGCGCCCCCGACACGCCGACCGTGAGCATCGTCACCGACACCGAGACGTTCGCCCGGCTCGCCGTCGGGCGCCTCGACCCCGCGGTCACGATGGCCGCGGGGTTGGTGCACTTCGACGGTGACGAAGGCCTCGGTCGTAGCGTCGTGGAGGAGATGAACTTCCTCTTCTGACTCGCCCTCTGCTGAGTCGCCGCTCTCGGGCAGGTCCGGACGCGACGAGACCCGGGGCCTCTCGGCACCCGGGTCTCGGCTCCCCTGGGGCAGGGGGTGGGGGATCTCCGTTCCGGTGATCCGGCTCAGCCGTGGTCGCTGCCGGAATCCGAGCCGCCGCCTCCGCCGCTCCCGCTCCCCGAGTCGCCGGAGCTGTCGTCGGTGCCACCCGAATGACCGGATCCGCTCGATCCGGAGCCGCTCGATCCGGAGCCGCTCGATCCGGAACCGCTCGATCCGGGGCCGCTGTTCGATCCGGGGCCGCTGTTCGACCCGGGGCCGGGGCCGGAGCTGTCGTCCGGCGTGGGCGTCGGGACGGGCGGATTCGCTGCGGGAACGACGCCGCGCTGGCGGACGCGGATTCGGATCGCGCCGTCCTCGAACTCGGCGTCGAGACGCACGGTCATACCGGCGTTGACGAGCCGCACCTGGATCTCACCGGTCTCGGTCTCGGTCTTGACGACGGTCCAACCGGCCGCAGGGACGACGCTCACGATGCGCAGTGTCGTTCCGTCTCGGGCGATCGTGACCATGCCGGCGGGACCCGCGGCGAAGGTCGTGCCGACGCCGTCGGGGACGTCGGTGAGATCGACGAACTGGCGGGTCTCGATGCGGTCGCCATCGACACGCGTCTCGTCTGCCGGCGTGTCGTCGCCAAGGGTGCCGGGAGTCGTGGGAGGCATCGCGTCGGTGCCGCGCTCGGCGATGTCACGGGCACTGTCGAAGCCGGAGTCGTTCGACTCGAGCACGTCGACGCCCGTCGCCGCGCCGGCGATCGCGCCGACGCCGTGTTCGAGGGCACCGGCGATGCCACCGGCGAGCAGCTTGCGTTTCAGGGAGTCCTGCATGTCGTTTCCTCCTGTGGGTTCGCAGAGGACACGCCGCACGGCGTCGCCGGGTTTGGTCGCGACGGTCGGCTGGTTCGTCGCCCGGCTTCGTGCCAAGAAGCCCGGGGGACGACGCGACGAGACCCGGGGCCTCTCGGCACCCGGGTCTCGGCTCCCCTGGGGCTGGGGTGGGGAACGCCGTTGCTGCGATCTGGCTCAGTGGTCGTCGCTGCTGGAGCCCGATCCGCTGTTGTCGTCTTCGACGTCGTGACCGGGACCGTCGACACCGTTGTCGTCGCCGACGTCGTGACCGGGACCGTCGACACCGTTGTCGTCGCCGAGGTCGTGACCGGGACCGTCGACACCGTTGTCGTCGCCGAGGTCGTGACCGGGACCGTCGACACCGTTGTCGTCGCCGACGTCGTGACCGGGACCGTCGTCGGACAGCGTCGGGTCGGCTGCGGGGACCGGTGCGAGCGAGGGGTCGAGTGACGTGGTCGTCGTGCCGTGCTCGACCTCGGTGCCGTGCTCGACCTCGGTGCCGGGTGCGTCGAACGAGCCCGTCGCCGCGCCGGCGATGGCGCCGACGCCAAGTACGAGGGCACCGGCGATGCCACCGGCGAGCAGCTTGCGTTTCAGGGAGTCCTGCATGTCG
>JALHSW010000368.1 GCA_022865365.1 Acidimicrobiia bacterium
ACAGCGGCGATGACCGCCAGGGCGATGAGGGCAACGAGGAGGATGTACTCCACCAGGTTGGCGCCTCGCTCGTCCTTCGTGAACTTGGCCGTGAGCCAAGTCTTCAGCACGTAGATGTTCATGGTGCCCCTTTCATTGTCGGTGGTCGGAGCCCAGTCCGACCAGGGGTGGTATCGGCACGGAGAGTGAGCAATCTTGAGCGCTCTCCGTGGTATTCCTTCGAGGTCCGTCGTCGGTCTCGGCGGCGGGAGCCCGATACGCTCCCGCCCCGTGCTGCTGGTAGGGCTGACGGGCGGAATCGGCTCGGGGAAGTCGACCGTGGCCGACCTCCTGGTCCGGCGGGGGGCCGTGGTCGTGGATGCCGACGCGGTCGCCCGATCGGTGGTCGAGCGGGGGATGCCGGCCTTGGCCGCACTGGTCGAGCGCTTCGGTGAGGCCGTGCTCGGGGCCGACGGTGCCCTCGACCGCCCGAAGCTCGCGGAGCTCGCGTTCGCCGACGAGCAGTCCCGCAAGGACCTCGAAGCGATCACGCATCCCGCGATCAACACCGAGTTCCTCAGCCAGATGCAGGCGGCGCCGGCCGACGCGATCGTGGTGTGTGACGTCCCGCTCCTCGCCGAGTCCGAGCAGGCGCGCGGCCGCGGCTACCCGGTGATCGTGGTGGTCGAGGCACCGCTCGACCTGCGCCTCGGTCGGCTCGAGGGCCGTGGGGTGCCGCGCGCCGACGCCGCGCGGCGGATGGCGGCCCAGGTCAGCGACGAGGAGCGGCGGGCCATCGCCACCCATGTCATCGACAACTCGGGTGACCTCGACGCGCTCGAGCGTCAGGTCGACGATCTCTGGACCGACCTCCTGCGCATCAAGGCCGAGCACGAGGCCAAGGCCGACAAGCAGACCGCCGGCGAGTGAACGCCCGCGGGCCGGTATCCCGGCCCGCAGTGAACGAGCGCGACAATGAGGGGTGCCTCCATTTGAGCTGGTCTCCGACTTCGCACCTGCAGGTGATCAGCCCGAGGCCATCGCGGCGCTGTCGGAGGGGATCGAGGCGGGGGAGCGGCACCAGACGCTTCTCGGGATCACCGGTTCGGGGAAGTCGTTCACGATCGCGGGCGTGATCGCGAGGACCCAACGCCCCACGATCGTGCTCGCACCCAACAAGAGCCTCGCGGCGCAACTGGCGAGCGAGTTCCGGGAGTTCTTTCCGAAGAACCGCGTCGAGTACTTCGTGTCCTACTACGACTACTACCAGCCCGAGGCGTACCTCCCGTCGACCGACACCTACATCGAGAAGGACTCGTCGATCAACGACGAGATCGACCGGCTCCGCCACTCGGCCACGAGCGCGATCATGAGTCGACGGGATGTGATCGTCGTCGCCTCGGTGTCGGCGATCTACGGGCTCGGTGCGCCCGACGAGTACGAGCGCCAGTGTCTGATCCTCGACAAGGGTGAGGAGCGCGAGCAGCGGTCGATCCTCGGGCGCCTCGTCGACCTGCAGTACGAGAGAAACGACTACGACTTCGCCCGCAACAAGTTCCGCGTGCGCGGCGACACGATCGAGATCTATCCCTCCTACGAAGAGCGCGCGATCCGTGTCCAGCTCTTTGGCGACGAGGTGGAGCGGATCGCTTCGGTGGACCCGCTCACCGGCGAGGTCGTCGAGGAGCTCGACCGCCTCGTTCTCTTCCCGGCGTCGCACTACGTCACGTCGCACGAACGTATGCAGACGGCGATCGACGGCATCGAGGCGGAGCTCGCCGAGCGGCTCCCGGAGCTCGAGCGCCAGAGCAAGCTGCTCGAAGCCCAGCGCCTCCGCATGCGCACCACGTACGACCTCGAGATGCTGCGCGAGGTCGGGATCTGTTCGGGGATCGAGAACTACTCGCGCCACCTTGACGGCCGCAGCCCGGGCGAGATGCCGTACACGCTGCTCGACTACTTCCCCGACGACTACGTGGTCGTGCTCGACGAGTCCCACGTGACCGTCCCGCAGCTGCACGGGCAGTACTCGGGCGACCGTACGCGCAAGGAGACGCTTGTCGACCACGGCTTCCGACTTCCATCTGCGATGGACAACCGGCCGCTGCGCTTCGAGGAGTTCGTCGAGAAGGTCAACCAGATCGTGTTCATGTCAGCCACGCCGGGCCCGTATGAGCTCGAGCAGTCGACCCGTGTCGTCCAACAGATCGTCCGGCCCACCGGTCTCGTCGACCCTGAGGTCGTCGTCCGTCCGACCAAGGGACAGATCGATGATCTCATCGCGGAGATCCGGCTGCGCGAGGAGCGCGACCAGCGAGTCCTCGTCACCACGCTCACCAAGAAGATGTCGGAAGACCTCTCCGACTATCTCCTCGAGCTCGGGGTGCGGGTGCGGTACCTCCACAGCGAGGTCGACACGCTCGAGCGGGTGGAGATCCTGCGCTCGCTGCGGCTCGGCGAGTTCGATGTCCTCGTGGGCATCAACCTGTTGCGGGAAGGCCTCGACCTCCCCGAGGTCGCGCTCGTGGCGATCCTCGACGCCGACAAGGAAGGTTTCTTGCGTTCGTCGACATCGCTGATCCAGACGATGGGTCGGGCGGCCCGCAACGTCGAAGGTCAGGTGATCATGTATGCCGACCAGGTCACCGACTCGATGAAGTTCGCGCTCTCGGAGACGAACCGTCGGCGCAAGGCCCAGATCGAGTACAACGCCGCGCACGGGATCGACCCGCAGACCATCCGCAAGAACATTGTCGACATCATGGCGATGGTGCGCGCCCGCGGCGACGACGGCAGCGTTCCGGCGGCGCGAGGGCGTGCACGCGGCCGGGGGCGGGGCGCGTCGCAGTCTGCTGTGTTCGACCTGGCCGGCGTGCCCCCCGAGGAGCTGGGTCGTCTCATCCTCACCCTGCAGGAAGAGATGCACGAGGCCGCGACGGGCCTGCGCTTCGAAGAGGCTGCCCGCTTGCGCGACGAGATCACCGAGCTCAAGCGCGAGCTCAAGGCCGTCGGCTGATCGGCGTGCTCGGCCTCCCACCCGAGCGAACATCCGTTCGATCTGCACTACCGCCCGGTACAATGCGCTCGTGGCGACGACGGGCTCGAAGGCAGCGACGCCGAACGCTGCAGCGCTCCCCAAGCTCACGATCAGGGGCGCGCGTGAACACAACCTCAAGAACGTCGATCTCGATCTCCCGCGCGATCGGCTGATCGTCTTCACCGGTCTGTCGGGCTCGGGCAAGTCGTCGCTCGCGTTCGACACGATCTATGCCGAAGGTCAGCGCCGTTACGTCGAGTCGCTGTCGGCGTACGCGCGTCAGTTCCTCGGTCAGATGGACAAGCCCGACGTCGACTTCATCGAGGGCCTGTCGCCTGCGATCTCGATCGACCAGAAGTCGGCGTCGCGCAACCCGCGCTCGACGGTGGGGACGATCACCGAGGTGTCCGACTACCTCCGGCTGCTGTACGCACGGATCGGTGTGCAGCACGACCCGGAGACCGGCGAGGTGCTCGTCCACCAGACGCCGCAGGAGTTCGTCGACCGGGTGCTCGAGCTCGAGGAGGGCACGCGATTCCAGGTGCTGGCGCCGGTCGTGCGGGGCCGAAAGGGTGAGTACCACACGCTCCTTGCCGAGCTCGCGCAGGAGGGCTTCAGCCGCGCGCGCATCGACGGTGACGTCATCGAGCTCGGTGACCTGTCCGGGACCGGCGGGACCTCAGGCGTTGGGATGCGCCTCGCGCGCTACGAGCAGCACACCATCGAGGTGGTGGTCGACCGGCTGGTGCGGCGCGGCGGGATCGAGCGGCGCCTCACCGACTCGGTCGAGACCGCGCTTCGCCTCGCCGAGGGCGTGTGCGTGGTCGAGATCGTCGACCCGGACGGCAAGCCGGCGGGGGAGCCGCTCGAGCTCTCGCATGGGGGCGAAGCGCTCGAGCCGCGGAACTTCTCGTTCAACTCGCCCTACGGCGCCTGTCAGACGTGCGACGGGCTCGGGTACCGCTTCCAGGTCGACGCCGATCTCGTCGTGCCCGACGAGGACCTGAGCCTGGCCGAAGGTGCGATCGCGCCGTGGTCGGGCTTCCGGAGTCGGTACTTCGATCGGGTGCTCGAAGCGGTGGCGGACGAGTTCAAGTTTTCGGTCGACACCCCATGGAAGAAGCTGGGCAAGCGCGCCCGCACCGCTGTCCTCGAGGGGACCGGCAACCGCGAGGTGCACGTCGAGTACCGCAACCGGTACGGCCGTCGCCGCTCGTACCACACACCTTTCGAGGGAGTGGTTCCTTGGCTCGAGCGACGCCAGGCCGACTCCGAGAGCGACCGGGCGCGCGAGCAGATCGAGGGCTACATGCGCGAGGTCCCGTGCCCTGCTTGTGGTGGTGCGCGCCTCAAGCCCACGACGCTCGCGGTGACGGTTGCCGGCAAGAACATCTTCGAGGTCGGCGACATGTCGATCCGCCGGGCATCCGAGTTCTTCGACGCGACGACGCTCTCGAAGCGCGACCGGATCATCGCCGAGCCCATTCTCAAGGAGGTTCAGGAGCGCCTGCGGTTCCTCCTCGACGTCGGGCTCGATTACCTGAGCCTCAACCGATCCTCCGCGACGCTCGCCGGTGGTGAAGCGCAGCGCATCCGGCTCGCCTCCCAGATCGGGAGCGGTCTCGTCGGCGTGCTCTACGTGCTCGACGAGCCGTCGATCGGGTTGCACCAGCGCGACAACCAGCGGCTGATCGACACGCTCGTCCGCCTGCGCGACCTCGGCAACACGGTGATCGTCGTCGAGCACGACGAGGAGACGATCCGCGTTGCCGACCACATCGTCGACATCGGCCCGGGTGCGGGCGAGCACGGCGGCGAGATCGTGGTCGAGGGGACACTCGACGTGGTGCTGCGCGAGCCGCGTTCGATCACCGGTCGCTATCTGTCGGGCAAGCAAACCATCGCCGTGCCCGAGCACCGCCGGGCGCCCGGCGACAATGCACTCGTCGTGCGCGGGGCCCGCGAGCACAACCTCCACGACATCGACGTGTCGTTCCCGCTCGGGTGCTTCATCGCGATCACCGGGGTCAGCGGCAGCGGCAAGTCGACCCTCGTCAACGACATCCTCTATCGGGCGCTGATGCAGCGCGTCTACCGCTCGCGCGACGTGCCGGGGCTACACAAGACCGTGGAAGGCGCCGAACACCTCGACAAGGTCATCAACATCGACCAGTCCCCGATCGGGCGCACGCCCCGCTCCAACCCGGCCACCTACACGGGTGTCTTCGACAAGGTCCGGACGCTCTTCGCGTCGACGCAGGAGGCGAAGGTGCGCGGCTACCTGCCCGGCCGCTTCTCGTTCAACGTCAAGGGCGGTCGTTGCGAGGCATGCTCGGGCGACGGGACGATCAAGATCGAGATGCACTTCCTCCCCGACGTGTACGTGCCGTGCGAGGTGTGCAAGGGCGCTCGTTACAACCGCGACACGCTCGACATCCAGTTCAAGGGCAAGAACATTGCGGATGTGCTGGCACTTTCGATCGAGGAGGGCGCGAGCTTCTTCGAGAACCAGCCGACGATCGCCCGGCACCTCGCCACCCTCAACGACGTCGGCCTCGGCTACGTGCGATTGGGTCAGCCGGCGCCGACGCTCTCGGGCGGTGAGGCGCAGCGGGTGAAGCTCGCCGCCGAGCTCGGCAAGCGCGCCACCGGCCGCACGATCTATCTCCTCGACGAGCCAACGACCGGACTGCACTTCGAGGACGTGCGACGTCTCCTCGGGGTGCTCGCGCGGCTCGTCGAGACCGGGAACACGGTGCTCGTGATCGAGCACAACCTCGACGTGGTCAAGTCGGCCGACTGGGTGATCGACCTCGGTCCCGAGGGCGGAGACGGCGGCGGACGCGTGGTCGCCGAAGGTCCACCCGAGCACGTGGCCAAGACGCCGGGGAGCTACACCGGCCGCTTCCTCGCTCCACTGCTCGGCCTCTGAGGCGATGGCCCTGACCCCGTGAGTGACAACGCGTGGGAGACCCACGCCGGGTGGTGGCAGGAGCACTTCACGGACGGTGCCGATCCCGAGTACGAGGAGCAGGTGCTGCCGCTCGCGTCCGAGCACCTTGCCGGAGCCGCCAGCGTCCTCGACGTCGGGTGTGGTGAGGGCCAGCTCTCGCGACGCATCGCCGCAGGCGGGTCGTGGGTGGTCGGCGTCGACATCACGGCGAACCAGATCACGGAGGCCGCGGCCCGCGGCGGTGACGCCCGGTTCGTGCGTGCGCGCGGTGAGGCGTTGCCGTTCGCGGCGGGCGCGTTCGACGCGATCGTGATCTGCCTCACCCTCGAGCACCTCGCACCGTTCGAGCCCGCGGTGCATGAGGTCGGGCGCGTGCTCGCCCCGGGCGGTCGCTTCGTCCTCTTCCTGAACCACCCGCTGCTGCAGGCACCCGACAGCGGATGGGTCGACGACCAGATCCTCGGGGAGCAGTACTGGCGGGTCGGCCCGTACCTCGAGGACGGCGTCTCCATGGAAGAGGTCGGACCGGGGATCAAGTTGCCCTTCATGCACCGGCCGTTGAGCCGATACATCAACGTGATGGCCGACTGCGGGCTCCTGGTCGAGCACATGGACGAACCTCCGCCTCCGCCGGGTTTCCTGGCGCAGGCTCCCGAGTACAGCGAGGCGGCGTTGATCCCACGCCTCCTGCTGCTCCGCGCCCGCAAGCACTAGTGAGCCTGGCGACGGTGTCACCAACCGCGGCGCCCGAGCGCTCGGACCGGCCGAGTCGGGGCGTCTGGGCACGCCTCGGGGAGTTGCTCGCTCGCCCGCTCGCGGCATCGATGGTGCTCCTCGTCGTCTACGCCGGATGCTCGCTCCTGAACGACCCTCGGGCGTTCCTCCACACGGACACCGGTGGGAAGGTGGCGACCCTCCGGGCGATGGACGCCCGCGGTGATCTGGATCCTGATCTCGGTTACTGGGCCGAAGACCAGGATCCGGAGGGCTCGGTGCACGCGATCGCGATGACCTACCGGATCGGCGATCGCTGGGTGAACGTCACCACATTGCCGATGATCTACGCGGCGCTCCCGCTCTACGAGCTCGGCGGGTTGCGCGGGATCCTGCTGCTGCCCATGCTGGGCGCGGTGCTGTGCGCGCTCGCGGCGCGCTCGCGCGCGCGGCGGCTCGCGCGAGCGAGCCCGGATCGCGCCGGCGCGGTCGCGTTCTGGACCGTCGGGCTCGCGACCCCGGTGGTCGTGTACGCGCTCGAGTTCTGGGAGCACACGCTTGGACTGGCCGCGATGCTCGGGGGTGTCGTGCTGTTCCTCGATGTCGCAGATGGCAAAGCCGGCTGGCGCTCCGCGCTCCTGGGTGGAACCTGCTTCGGACTCGCGGCCACGATGCGGACCGAGGCGTTCGTGTACGCGGCGGTGACGTTCGTGGTCGTCGGCGTCTCGCTCCTCGTTGCTCGCCGTGGGAACATCATCCGGATCGCGGCTGGGGCGGCAATCGGTCTCGTGGTTCCCCTCGCCCTGAACCAGGGGCTCGAACGGCTCGTCCTGGGACAGGGCTTGCGCGCGGGACGCGCGTCGAGCGCAGCGGCCGAAGGGGGAGCGAACCTCGTCACTCGCGTGGAAGACGCGTTGCGGACCTCGGTTGGTCTGAACCATTACGCGCCGAAGGTCGATTGGTTGCTCGGCGGACTCGTCGTCATCCTCGTGGGTGTCGCGGCCGCGGTGCTGCTCGAGCCCACGCGGCGACGGCTTGGGGCCTACGTCGCCCTCGGTGCGGCCGTCGCGTTGATGCTTGTGCGGTTCTCCGATGGGCTCGGGTTCGTTCCCGGCATGCTCGTCGCGTCGCCGCTCGCGGTCGCCGGCGTGATCGCCGCGACACGCGACTCGCAGATGCGACGCGTGGCCACGATCGCGATCGGTGCGCTCCCCCTCGTCTGGTTCTTCCAGTATCGCGGCGGCGCCAATCCCCAATGGGGTGGGCGCTACGTCCTCGCGTCCGCCGTCCTCCTCGCGATCGTCGGGACCGTCGCCCTGCTCGAGCGCGGCGCGAAGGCGCTCGCCCCGGTCGTGATCGCGGCCGTGCTGTTCACGGGGTGTGGAGTCGCGTGGCTTTCGGTTCGCTCGCATGCCATCGCCGATGCCGCTTCGGTCCTCGAGGCG
The DNA here is from genome assembly GCA_022865365.1 of Acidimicrobiia bacterium. GTDB lineage: Bacteria > Actinomycetota > Acidimicrobiia > IMCC26256 > PALSA-555 > JALHSW01. The sequence goes on from JALHSW010000368.1 coordinate 8,129, forward strand.
CGCGAGCCGATCCTGTCGAGCGGCCTCCCGCACCAACTGCGTGAGTGGGGTGCCTTCTACAGCCCCGACCGGCGGTGGCTCACGGCCGAGACCTCCGGTGAGCTCCCGACCGCCCTCGCGGTCCTGGATGAGACGGGGGCCGACCGGTTCACCCTGGTGGCTCGGCTGCGCGCAGAAGCGCCCAAGCGACTCGGGGCCTACGAGCGGAGATCCGTGCGCTCGATCTCGTTCCTGATCGACATCCGCCTGACCGTGGCCCAGTACCGGCGGGCCTGACGAGGCAGGCCGCCCCGCCCGGAAACGGGCGGAATTCTCTCACCTCGAGCCTCGGAGCCGCCGATGAAGGCTCATGCGTCGGCTCGCCCGCGTGGCCACCGTGCTGGGTCCGGTCGTGGTCGTCCTCGCGCTCGGGAAGGTCCATGCGGCGGCCCACGGGTACGACTTCACCGACTCGTTTCGGTTCGCGTGGTCGATCGGCTTGGCGCTCGCTCTCGTCATCGCGGCCTACGGGTTCGGTGTACCCGACGTTCCTCGGAAGCGTCGCCAGGCTGCGCTCGTCGCGATCGGCGCGACCGGAGCCTCCGTGCTCGCGGTGTCGGCGATGCAGCTGGTCGTGGGCGACGCGCTTCTGCCGCGCGCGGTCGTCTTCGGCGCGGCGATCGTCCTCGTACCGTGGTTCATCCTCTGGACCAGGGTGACAAGCGACGCGCGGGTCTGGGCCGAAGGCCACGAGCGCGTCCTCGTCGTCGCCGACCTCGACGAGGTCGACGCGTTGCGCGAGGAGCTCGACCGTGCGCCTGAGCGACACGCGGTGGTCGTGGGCTCGGTCACCCCCGACCAGGCGTACCCGACCGATCCGCCGCGATTCCCGCTCGTCGAGATCGCGCGCACGACCCGTGCCACGCTCCTCGTCCTCAGCCGCCGCGCTCAGTCCGACGAGGACGTCGTCGTACAGGCCGCTCGATTGCACGAGAGTGGCGTCCGGGTACGAACGCTGTCGCTCTTCTACGAGCAGTGGCTGGGCAAGCTCCCGATCGGGGAGCTCGAGCGCGTCTCCCTCCTCTTCGACATCGGCGAGGTGCACGGCCGTCACTACGCGAGCGCCAAGCGGCTGATCGACGTCGTCGCCAGCCTCGCGGGATGTGTCGTCCTCGTGATCGCGGTGCCAGTGGTGGCCGTGGGCAACTGGTTCGCAAATCGGGGTCCGCTCCTCTATCGCCAGCCACGCGTCGGGCGCGACGGGCACACGTTCACGATCCTCAAGTTCCGCACGATGCGCACATCGCAGGAGTCCGACGACCTCACGAGCGACGACGACCCGCGGGTGACCCGGTTCGGCGGGGCGCTGCGCCGCACGCACCTCGATGAGCTGCCCCAGGTCGTGAACGTCCTCAAGGGCGACCTGTCGCTGGTCGGCCCGCGGCCCGAGCAGCCCCACCTCGTTGCGCAGCTCTCGGGGAAGCTCCCGTTCTACCGGCTCCGCCACCTCGTCCGTCCGGGTATGACCGGCTGGGCGCAGGTCAAGTACCCGTACGCGGCGAACGAGAGCGAGGCGCTCGAGAAGCTCCAATACGAGTTCTTCTACCTGCGGCGCCAGAGCCTCTCGCTGGACGCGCGCATCGTCGCCCGGACGCTCCGTAGCGTCCTCGGCCTCGAGGGCCGATGAGCTCGCCGATCACCGACCGCGGCCTCCGGCGCGCAATCGCGCTCTCCTCGGCCGGGACCACCGCGGCTCGCGTCACCGGCGCGGTCGGTGGCGTGCTCGCGGCACGGTTGCTCGGACCGACCGGGCGCGGCCAGCTCGCCATCCTCACTGTCGTCGGTGTCGTCGGCGCGACCGCGGCCGCGGCCGGGCTGCAGTTCTGGGTCGCGCGCGAGGTCGCCCGTTCCGGCGGCGTTCGGGTGGCGTGGCGCGTCGTCGTGCGCCACGCCGCGGTGATCGTCATGGTCGTCCCGCTCGTCGGCTTGCTTGTCGGGCCGGCCGTGGGGGCCTTCGCGGACGCCCCGCCGGAAGCGATCGCGGCGGCGGTCGGGCTCGCCTTCGCGGGCGCTCTCGCGTTCATCCTGCTCGCGCTGCCCCACGGCATGCGGGCGATGGGCGTCGTGGCGACCGCTACCACGACGGCGGGCGCGGTCTATCTCTCGGTGACCCTCGTGCGGTGCGTCGCGGGGGTCGAATCCGTGGCGCTGGTGCTCGTGGGCGCCGCTCTCGGACAGCTCGCCTCGGCGGCGGTGTCGTACCGGTTCGTGGCTCGGTCTCTGCGTGCACCCGGGGGCGACGAGACCCAGAGCCACACCCACGGTCACAAGGGCTGGACCGGCTACCGGACCGCGCTCGGGTTCGGTGCTCCGGGTGGTGCCGGCGAGCTCGTGCTCCTTTCGATGCTCCGCATCGATGTCCTGGTGGTGGCCGCGTTCCTCCCGCTCGAGGCGGTCGGCCTCTATGCGGTTGCGACTGCGCTCACCGAGATGCTCTGGGTCGTGCCCGACGGCGTCGCTCTGGTGGTGCTCCCGACGACGGCCCGAGACCCGCTCGCCTCGCGAACCCGGGCCCTGTTGGTCCCGACGCTGGCGCTCACCGCAGCCGCCGGCCTCGTACTGACGCTGATCGACGCGCCCCTCGTGAGGGCGCTCTTCGGCGCGTCGTTCGCGGGCGCGACTGCGGCCGTCCCGTTCCTCGCGGTCGCCGCGGTGGCCGGGGGTGCGTGGAAGGTCATCGGGGCCGAGGTCGTTGCGCACGGTCGCACCGCACCGCGACTCTGGAGCGCCTCCGCCGGGCTCGTCACCATGCTCGCCGTGGATCTCGTCTCGGTCACGAGACTCGGGATCGAGGGCGCCGCGCTGGGCTCAGCGTGTGGCTACCTGGTCGCGGCCCTCGTCATGTCCCGTGCGTGGGCCATGCAGCTGCGACAGACCGCGATGCCCGTGACGGCGCAGCCCGCCGGCAGGAGTGCAGCGTGAGCGCCTCGCCGACCGGCCTTTCCACCGGGCCGGTCCGGGGCGTCGGCGTCGGGACGGTCGGAGCGACCGCGATCGTGGCCAGCGTGGTCATCGTCGCGTTCCATCGGCCGGCGCCCCTGGCGCGTCTGCTCGACGCGATCGTCACGCCAGACCTCGAGGTCGTCGTGGTGAACGTCGGCGATGACCCGGCGGTGAGCGATGTCATCGCGAGCGGGGCGCGCGGCGTGGTCGAGATTGCAGTCCGCGGAAACCCCGGCTTTGCCGCGGGCGTGAACGCGGGTGTTGCGGCCGCGCGCGGCAATGTCGTGGTGTTCATGAATGACGATGCAACGCTCGGCCCGGCAGACCTTCGGGCGCTGACGGACGCCGTCGTCGCGGGCGCCGACGTGGCGGTGCCACGCGTCGTCGACTCCGATGGTCGCGTCGAGCGCACGATCGCGGCCCTCCCCACGCCGAAGGCGCTGGCCTGCGAGTGGCTGATCCTCCCGGATGAGCCAATCGGGGCGCTGCGCAGACACCTGCACGTCGAGAAGTGGCGCCTGCCCTCCCGTCCCGAACGCGTCGATGCCGTGGCCGCGGTGGCGGTCGCGGTCCGGCGAACGCTCGTCGTGAACGAGCCGATGCCGGAGGGGTACTTCCTGTACTGGGAGGAGTCGGAGTGGTTCTGGAATCTCCGCGAGCGGGGCGCGCGGGTCGAGTATCGACCCGAGGCGACATGCCGACACGACGGTGGCCGTTCCGATGTGCGTCCCGAGAAGTCGCGCCTGCTGGCTCGGAACGCGGTCCGGTGCGTCCGTCGCACCCAGGGTCGAGGCGCGGGAGTCGCGGCCTACGTGATCGTCGTACTCTGGAACGCTCGGCTCGCCATCGCCGACGGTGCCCGAGCGGGGCTCGGACGGGTGCCGCGCACGCAGGCACACGCACGCCGCGCCGGATTCCGTGCCGCGATCGGCTCGTGGCGGGAGCTGCGATGACCACGGTGCTCATCGACTGGCTCGGTCGGGGCGGGATCGCTCAGTGCACCGAGGCGTGGGCCCGGGAGCTGAGGGCGCCCGGCCACGACGTCGTGATCGTCACTCGGGCCGGACGCGAGCTCGAGGCCGACGATCTCACCACGGTCGGAGCCGACGGGTGCGGTCGGCTCGGCGCGCATGCCGCGATCGTCGCCGCCGCGGCACGCGAGATCCGTGCCCGTCGCCCTACGTGGGTGGTGGTGCAGAACTACGTGGTCCCCGCGCTCGAGCGCCCCGTGTACCGGGCGGCGCGTGACGTGGGCGCGCGAGTGGCGATTGTGGTGCACGACGACCGGTTGCATACGTGGCGAGCCGGGACGCACGTTGGCCTCGCGGGAGAGCTCCGTCGTGCGGACGAAGTGATCGCCCACACTCACCACGTCGCCGATCGGGTGCAGGCGCGGGTCGGCCGATCCGTCCGTGTGATTGAGCATCCGATCCAGGTTGGGATGCTGCGGACGCCGCCCATCGAGCCCACCCTCGATATGGGCGATGCGTTCGTCGCCGCCCATTTCGGCGTGCTCCGGCGCCGCTACAAGGGGACGAAGATCGTCGAGGAGCTCGTGGGCCGGGTGCCGCGCTGGAGTGTCATCACACTCGGCGTCGGTGCACCCGCGTCGCGGCCTGGTCTCGTCTCGGTTCCCGGGTGGGTCGAGGCCGGCGCGCTCGTCGGTGCTGTGGCCAACAGCGATGCGGTGCTGCTCCCGTACCAGCACGCGACGCAGAGTGGTGCCGTCGTGCTGGCTCAGGCGCTGGGCGCGGTGCCCGTCGTCAGTGCGGTCGGAGGCATCCCGGAGCAGGTGACCGACGGGGTCGACGGGATCCTGATCCCCGCCGGCGCGGGGCTGGACGCATGGGCGGGCGCCCTCGAGCAGCTGTCCGACGACGAGCGCCGCAAGGAGCTCATCGACGCGGGTCGGGAGCGGGTTTGGTCTGCCCACGAACGGTTCGTGTGTGCGGTCGTGGAGCTGGTCCGGTGACCGTCACCCTGCAGCCGGCCGCGTCCCTGTTGCTGATCGTCCGGGACGAACCGCTCGATCGGCTCGAGCGGTTGCTCGACGGTCTCGCAGCGCAACGCGGCGTCGGGGCGCTCGAGTTGCTCATCGGCGCGCCGGTCTCGGAGCATGACCGCCTCGGGACGCTGTGTACGAGCGGCGTGGTCGGGCGCGTCGTCCTCGTCGACAACCCGACCGGTGCCCGCAGCGCTGGGCTCAACCGCCTCGTCGAGGTCGCGACGGCACCCGTGGTGGTGCGGGTCGACGCACGGTCTCGTCCGCCCGAGGACTACGTCGCCCGCTGCCTCGCGCGCCTCGACGCGGCTCCGGGGATCGGCGTGGTGGGCGCGATCCAACGCCCGGCGACCGCACGTCCCGACGTCCGCAGCCGCGGCATCACCCGCGCGCTCGGCAACCCGTGGCTCCTCGGCGGCGCGCGCTACCGGCGCTCGGGCGGCGGCGGGCCGGCCGACACGGCCTACCTCGGCGCGTTCCGCCGCGACGAGCTCCGGGTGCTGGGGGGCTACGACGAACGCCTCGATGCCAACGAGGACTTCGAGCTCTGCGCCCGCTACCGGTCGGCCGGCGCGGCGGTGTGGGTCGAGCCCGGACTCGAGGTCGCCTACGAGCCACGCCAGACGTACCGGTCGCTCTGGAGGCAGTACCGCGCCTTCGGAATGTCGAAGGTCGTCTTCTGGCGGCTGACGGGCCGCGCACCGAACGCGCGTCAGACGGCGGCGCTCGGAGGTGCGGCCGCGACAGCCGCGATCGGTGTGGTCACGTTGGTGCGGCGACCGGCGAGCTCGGTAGCGCTGATCGCAGCTGGTGTCGCCACGGTCGTGATCGTGGACCACGTCGCCGCGCCCGCCGAACGTGATGTGCGCGTCCGGGTCGCGGCGGGCGCGGCCTACGTGACGGTGATCGGGGCGTGGATCTCGGGAATTGCCCGCGCCCTCGTCCGGGTCAGGTGATCTCGAGCATGCGCTCGAGCGCGACGCGTGCCCACTTCGTGGTGTGGGCATCGACGGCGATCTGATTCACGACGTGCCCGTCGACCAGCGACTCGAGGCACCACGCGAGGTGGGGCTCGTCGATGCGGAACATGGTGGCGCAGGGGCACACCAGCGGATCGAGTGACACGACCGTCTTGTCGGGGTTCTCGACTGCGAGCCGTTGCACCATGTGGATCTCGGTGCCGATCGCCAGCGTGGAGCCGGCCGGCGCGGCGGTGACCCACTCGAGGATGCGCTCGGTCGAGCCGACCTTGTCGGCCAGCTCGGCGACCTCGTGCATGCACTCCGGGTGCACGATCACCTCGCCGCCGGGGTGCTCGGCGCGGAATGCCTCGACGTGCTTGGGCAAGAAGCGCTGGTGGACGGTGCAGTGGCCCTTCCAGAGGAGGATCTTCGCCTCCTTCACGTCGCGCTCGTCGAGACCGCCGAGGTCGCGGTGCGGGTTCCACACGCGCATGTTCGACTCGTCGTAGCCCATCTGGTACCCGGTGTTGCGGCCGAGGTGCTGGTCGGGGAAGAACAACACGCGGTCACCGCGCTCGAAGGCCCACTCGAGTGACGCGCGCGCGTTCGACGACGTGCAGACCGAGCCGCCGTGCTCGCCGACGAAGGCCTTGAGTGCCGCCGACGAGTTCATGTAGGTGATCGGGACCACGCGATCGATGTCGGTGATCGCTGCGATCTCTTCCCAGGCCTCCTCGACCTGATCGATGTCGGCCATGTCGGCCATCGAACAACCGGCGTTGAGGTCGGGGAGGATCACGTGCTGGTGGTCGGCGGTGAGCACGTCGGCCGCTTCCGCCATGAAGTGCACGCCACAGAACACGATCGTGTCGGCTTCGTCGTGCTCTGCGGCCCACTGCGCGAGCTTGAACGAGTCGCCGCGCAGGTCGGCCCAGCGGATCACCTCGGGTCGTTGGTAGTGATGCCCGAGGACGAGGAGACGCCTCCCGAGCACGTCCTTGGCCGCCTGGATCCAGGAAGCGAGGTCGTCAGGGCTCGCGAGGGTGTAGCGGTCCGGCAGGGGAGCCTGGAGTCGCAGCATGTAGTTGCTCCTCAAGTTGAGTACCTGGTGGGTGCGGGCCCGGTGATGGCCGGCGGGGACAGCCTGGTCGCCCACCGCGGGGATGTCGGCCCCGGGTCCGAATTGTGACCGGGGACTACCAGGCCCGGCCTTGACCGAGCATAACGCCGGGGCATCCCGTGGTGATTCCCAGGCGAGCGGCGCTCGCAGGGGGAGGAGGATGGGACACTGGAGGCGTGCAGCGTCCCGAGGCCGGCTCGATCCCCACCACGCCGGGCTCGTACCAGTTCAAGGACGCCCGCGGGCGCGTGATCTACGTCGGCAAGGCGAAGAGCCTGCGGAGCCGCCTGTCGAACTACTTCGGCCCTCCCGATTCGCTCCTGCCTCGGACACGGCAGATGGTCGCGGTCGCCGCGACGGTCGAGTGGATCGAGGTGAGCAACGAGGTCGAGGCGCTCTTCCTCGAATACAACCTGATCAAGACGCATCACCCGCGCTTCAACATCCGGTACAAGGACGACAAGTCGTACCCGTACCTCGCCGTCACGCTCGACGAAGAGTGGCCCCGGGCGATGGTGACCCGAGGTGCGAAGCGCAAGGGCGTGCGCTACTTCGGTCCCTACGCTCACGCGTACGCGATCCGCGAGACCCTCGACCTGCTGCTCCGGACCTTCCCGATCCGTACGTGCACGAATGCCAAGTTCGACCGGCACCAGCGTCTCGGGCGGCCCTGCCTCTACGCGCACATCGAGAAGTGCGCCGCCCCGTGCGTCGGCGACGTCACCGCGGAGGAGTACGCAGGGCTGGTCGCCGAGCTCGTCACGTTCCTCGACGGCGAGACCGCACCGGTCGTCGACCGGCTCGAACGTTCGATGCGCGAGGCGTCCGGCGAGATGGAGTACGAGCGGGCCGCCCGGCTCCGCGACCAGCTCACCTCGGTTCGCAAGGCGATCGAACGCCAACAGATGGTCGCGCCGAAGGAGGAGAACCTCGACGTGATCGGGCTCGCGGAGGACGAGCTCGAAGCGTCGGTCCAGCTCTTCTTCGTCCGCAAGGGCCGCGTGGTCGGGCGCCGGGGTCTCGTGGTCGACAAGGTCGAAGATCTCGACACTCCCGCCCTGATCGAGCGGACGCTGGAGCAGCTCTACGCCGGCGCGCCGCCCGAGGACGTGCCGCGTGAGGTCCTCGTCCCGGTGGAGCCGGCCGATCCAGCCCTGGCCGAGGCGTTCCTGTCCGAGGTCCGTGGGGCCCGGGTGCGCGTACGCGTCCCGCAGCGGGGCGAGAAGCGCGAGCTCCTCGCCACCGTGACCCGCAATGCGACCGACGCGTTCGCACAGCACAAGCTCCGCCGCGCGTCCGATCACAACGCACGGGCACGGGCGCTCACCGCGCTCCAGGAGGCATTGGGCCTGACGGAGGCACCGCTTCGCATCGAGTGCTTCGATATCTCGAACCTCCAGGGCACCGAGATCGTGGGCTCGATGGTCGTGATGGAGGACGCGCTCGCGAAGCGCTCCGACTACCGGCGGTTCAAGGTCCGCGACCAAGAGGGCCAGGACGACTTCGCGGCGATGGAGGAGGTGCTCACGCGCCGGTTCCAGCGGTACCTCGACGAGCGCGACGAGGGCGCACGCGCAGGCAAGCGGTTCGCCTACCCCCCGAACCTGCTCGTCGTCGACGGTGGGCGGGGACAGCTCAACGTCGCGGTGCGGGTGCTCGAGGAGCTCGGGCTCGAAGACATCGCAGTGGCATCGCTCGCGAAGCGCCTCGAAGAGGTGTACCTGCCGCATCGAGCAGAGCCAGTGCGCATCGCACGCGACTCCGGGGCGCTGTACTTGCTCCAACAGGTGCGCGACGAGGCGCATCGCTTCGCGATCACGTATCACCGCAAGCTGCGCGAGAAGAAGGCCACCGTGTCGGTACTCGACGAAGTCCCCGGCCTCGGTCCCACGCGACGCACTCGCCTGCTGCGAGAGTTCGGGTCGGTGAAGAAGCTGCGGGAGATGTCGGAGGAGGACCTGGTCGAGCTCGCGTGGCTCCCCGAGAACGTCGGCCGGGCGCTGCACGAGCGCCTGCACAGCGGCTCGCCCGCACCCGGTGGCCGGGCCCGATCGTGATGGAGCAGGCATGATCGAGTCCAATCATGCTTGACCTGACGATCGTCACCGGGATGTCGGGCGCAGGTCGCTCGTCGGCGGCCGACGTCCTCGAGGACCTCGGGTTCTTCGTGATCGACAACCTGCCGCCCGCGCTCATCCCGAAGGTCGCGGAGCTCGCGAGCGGCGGCGGTCGCCCAACGAGCTACGCGCTCGTCGTGGATGTCCGCTCGGGAGCGTTCATGCACGACCTCGAAGGCGCGCTCGCGGATCTGCGGGCAACCGGCGCACGCACGCGCATCCTGTTCCTCGACGCCGGAGACGAGGCGCTCGTTCGCCGCTTCGAAGCCTCCCGCCGCCCCCACCCCCTTGACGACGCCGGCGGGATCGCAGACGGGATCTCGCGTGAGCGCGTCCTGCTCGAAGAGCTCAAGGGGCAGGCCGACCTCGTGGTCGACACCACAAACCTGAACGTGCATGAGCTCCGGGATCGGTTGCGCGTGCTGTTCGGCGAAGGCGAGCCCGAGGCCGGCGAGCTCCAGGCGAACGTCGTGTCGTTCGGGTACAAGCACGGTGTTCCTGTCGACGTCGACCTGCTGTTCGACTGCCGCTTCCTCCCGAACCCGCATTGGGTCGATGGGCTCCGTCCGTTGCCCGGCACCGACCCACAGGTGCGCAGCTACGTCCTCGAACAAGAGGAGGCGGGGCCATTCCTGGAGGAGCTGCGGCGGTTGTTCGCGCTGCTTCTGCCGGCGTTCGTGCGCGAGGGCAAGGCGTATCTCTCGATCGGCGTCGGTTGCACGGGCGGTCGGCACCGCAGTGTCGTGATCGCGACCGAGCTGGCGGCGCTGCTCGAGCAGATGGGCTTCTCGGCCCGGCTGCACCACCGAGATGTCGATCGTGCCTAGAGCTCCGCAGGGAAGACCAGGAGCCCCGAAGAGACGATCAGACGGCCCGGCCGTCGTCGCGCTCGGCGGCGGCCACGGGCTCGCGGTCGTGTTGCGCGCGGTCCAGGAGTACGCGGGATCCGTCACGGCGGTCGTCAGCGTCGCAGACGACGGCGGCTCGAGCGGCCGCCTGCGCCGCGAGCTCGACGTCGTGCCACCCGGAGACCTCCGGAAGTGCCTCGTCGCGCTCGCCGCACCCGGCAACGTCTGGAGCGCCGCGTTCGAGCACCGCTTCGGAGGGACCGAGCTCGCAGGGCATGCGCTCGGCAACCTCGTCCTGGTCGGGCTCATCGAGACGCTCGGCGACGTCGGCCTCGCGCTCGACGAGGCGGGCAGGGTCCTGGGGGCAGGCGGACGGGTCCGGCCGGCGACGGTCGATCACGTCGTGCTCAGGGCGCAGATCGAAGGGGCCGGGCCCGGGAGCGAGTCGGCCCCGGTGGAGGGCCAGGTCGCGGTCATGCAGCATCGGGGGAGGATCCGCCGACTCGAGCTCGTGCCGGCGGACGCCCGGGCCCACCCGGACGCGATCTCGGCCATCGCGTCAGCCGACCAGGTGGTGCTGGCCCCCGGGTCGCTCTTCACCAGCCTCCTGCCGGTCCTCGTCGTCCCTGAGATCCGGGACGCCATCACGGCCACCGGGGGACAGGTCGTCCAGGTGTCGAACCTCGAGCCACAGGTCCCCGAGACCGAGGGTCTCGACGCCGTCGACCACCTCCGGGCCGTGCTCGAGCATGGGGCCCGGGTCGATGTGCTGCTCGCGCCCACCGATGGGCGGCTGCGGGCCGACGTTGCCGCCGTGCGCGCGGCGGGCGTCCGACCGGCCGCAGCCCCGATGGCAGACCCGTCCGGTCACGGTCACGATCCGGCAAGATTGGCGCGAGCACTCGCCGATCTGCTGGAGTCCTGAGTGCTTCGTTGTTGCGAGTTTCGTCTTTACGAGTGAGGGGCGCATGAGCGTTCGAGTGGGTATCAATGGCTTTGGGCGCATCGGGCGTTCGTTCTTCCGTGCGTTGATCGCACGCGGTGCATCCGCGGGCGTCGAGCTGGTGGCGGTGAACGACCCGATGGGCGATGCTCGCACGGCGTCGTTCCTGCTCAAGCACGACTCGGTGGGCGGGACGTTGCACCACGACGTCAAGGCCACCGATGCGGGGTTCAGCGTCGACGGCGTCGAGGTCAAGAAGCTGGAGGTCATGGACCCGGCCGAGATCCCGTGGGGCGAGCACGGCGTCGATGTCGTGATCGAGTCGACCGGGCTCTTCACCGCTCGCGAGAAGGCCGCCGGGCACCTGGTCGGTGGAGCGAAGCGCGTGATCATCTCGGCCCCGAGCGGTGATGCCGACGCGACCATCTGCATCGGCGTGAACGACGGCGTCTTCGATCCGGCCAACCACACGGTGATCTCCAACGCCTCGTGCACCACGAACTGCCTCGCGCCGTTGGCGAAGGTGCTCAACGAGCGCTTCGGGATCGAGCGCGGTCTGATGACGACGGTGCACGCGTACACGAGTGATCAGTCGCTCCAGGACCTCGCCAAGCCGACCCGGTCGGGGAAGCCCGACCTGCGAAGGATGCGCGCCGCGGCGTTGTCGATCATCCCGAGCAGCACGGGTGCGGCGAAGGCGATCGGTGTCGTGCTGCCCGAGCTCGAAGGCCGACTCGACGGCCTCGCCTTGCGCGTCCCGACCGCGACCGGTTCGATCACCGACCTCTCGGCCGAGCTCGAGACCGCGGCGTCGGTCGCCGAGATCAACGCCGCGTTCCAGGAGGCCGCGAACGACCCGTCGTACCAGCGTGTGCTCGAGTACAGCGAGGAGCCCCTCGTGTCGGCCGACATCGTCGGAAACCCTGCGTCGTGCATCTTCTCGTCGGTGGACACGATGGCCAACGGCGCACTGGTGAAGGTGCTCGGTTGGTACGACAATGAGTGGGGCTACTCGAACCGACTCGTCGATCTCGTCGCCTTCGTCGGCAGCCGCTGATCTCCTCGACTCGATTCACCTCGATCCTGATCGCATCACGGTGACCATTCCCCGGCTCGAGGATCTCCCCATCAAGCGAGGGGCGCGCGTTCTCGTGCGCTTCGACTTCAACGCGCCGATCACGGACGGCCACGTCGAGGACGATCTGCGGATCGGCACCGCCCTCCCGACGATCGAGTGGCTGCGCGGCAGGGGTGCGGTCGTCGTGACGTGCGGACACCTCGGGCGCCCCAAGGGGAAGGTC
>JALHSW010000369.1 GCA_022865365.1 Acidimicrobiia bacterium
GAGACCGGTGTCTCCACCGTCGGGTCGCTGCTCGAGGAGCAGAAGGTCAAGCTCGGCGAGTTCGATCGGGTCTCGCCCGGCGCGTCCACCGGCATCACCGACGGCATGTCGGTACGGGTGCTGCGCGCGTTCCCCGTCACGGTCGACCTCGACGGCGCAACCGGGCGGACTGTCTACACGACGCACAGCGAGCCCGAAGCGTTCGTCGCGGACGCGGCGCAGCAGCTCGCGGCCACGGGCGACTTGGCGCTCCGCGACGCTCCGAACTCGATCGAGAAGGACGCGGCGCTCGTGCTGCGCACGAAGAAGGTCGGCACGCTCCTCGTCGACGGTTCGGCGGTCAACTACAACACCCCCGCGCTCACCGTCGGTGAGCTCCTGGCCACGTACAAGGTCAAGCTCGGCCCGCAGGACTTCACGCAGCCGATCACGGTCGACGAGCAGCTCCCGACCAGTGCCGGGACCACAGCCGTGTCGATCGCGGTGGTGCGCGTCGCGGCCGAGACGGTGTCGGTCGACGAGCCGTACACCCTTCCCGACGAGACCCGACCCGACGACACGATGAACGTCGGCGAGCAGCGTGAAGAGGCGGGCGTCGGGGGGACGCAGCGGGTCACCTACAGCGTCACGCGCCACGACGGTACCGAGGTCGAGCGCAACGTGATCTCCGCCGTTCCGATCAACGAGGCCAAGCCGCACATCCTCTACTACGGCACGAAGCACGACCCCCGCTGGGACAAGGTCGCGGAGTGCGAGACGGGCGAGAACTGGGCAGCGCAGGGTCCGAGGTACCAGGGAGGCCTCGGGATCTTCGCCCAGACCTGGAAGGCCTTCGGTGGCTATGAGTTCGCGCAGAACGCAGGGGATGCCACCAAGGAAGAGCAGATCATCGTCGCCGAGCGCATCCGGGCCAAGCACGGCTTCCGGGCCTGGGGCTGCGGGAAGAGGCTCGGCTATCCGTAGCCCGCACGACGGCTTCGCTCCGGAATCCTGTCGGTACTATGTTCCCCCGCCGTGCCCGTGCTGAGTCCCGTCGACGTGCGATCGCTCCTCGCCGAGCACGGCCTCCACCCGAGTCGCGCGCTCGGACAGCACTTCCTCGTCGATCCCAACACCGCGCGTCGCATCGCGCGCCTCGCTGACGTCGGTGCCGGCGATCGTGTCCTCGAGATCGGTCCGGGACTCGGGTCACTCACCCTCGCGCTCGCCGCGACCGGCGCCGAGGTGCACGCCCTCGAGCTCGACCGGCGCTTGCTCCCGGCGCTCGAATCGGTCGTCGCTGATGCACCGGGCGTGAGCGTCGAGCAGGGTGACGCACTGGAGTACGACTTCGCAGCCGGTCTCGGCGCGGGTCGCCCAGACGACCGGGGCCCAGACGACCGGGGCCCAGATGACCGGGGCCCAGATGACCGGGGCCCAGATGACCGGGGCCCAGATGACCGGGGGTGGGTGTGTGTGTCGAACCTTCCCTACAACGTTGCGACGACCGTCGTGCTGCGCTTGCTCGACGAGGTACCCTTGGTAGAACGTCTCCTGGTGATGGTGCAACGAGAGGTCGGGGAACGCCTCGCCGCGGGCCCCGGGTCGCGTGTCTACGGTGCGGTGTCGGTGCGTATCGCATACCACGCCGAGGCCCATGTCGTCGGTGCCGTGCCCCCGACGGTGTTCCTCCCTCGACCGAAGGTCGACTCGGCGCTCGTCCGGATCGACCGTCGCCCCGCACCCGCGGTGGATGTTGGCGACCCCGACGCGATGTTCGGACTCGTGCGCGCCGGGTTCGCCCAGCGACGCAAGATGTTGCGACGTTCGCTGCGTGGGGTGCTCGGTGATCGGGTCGAAGCCGTGCTCACCGGTGCGGGCATCGACCCTGCACTCCGTGCCGAAGCCCTGGGTATCGAAGCCTGGGCGGCGCTCGCGCGGGAGGCAGCGTCCTGAACGAGCTCACCAGGCCCGGGCGCCTCGCACGTGTTCGGGCCACCGCCTCCGCCAAGCTCACGCTGTCGCTGCGAGTCCTCGGGCGACGCGACGACGGCTACCACGACATCGACGCGCTGGTCGTGTCGATCCGTGACCCCCACGACGTGGTCGAAGTGGAAGCCGTGCCCCACCCCGGTGGCGTGACGTTCCTCGTCGAAGGGGAGGTCGGTGACGTGCCGACCGGTTCTGAGAACCTCGCGATGCGCGCGGGCGAAACGGTCATGCTCCGGGCAGGGCGCTCCGGCCACGGCGTGCGTATGACGCTGCGCAAGAAGATTCCCGCGGGCGCCGGGCTCGGTGGGGGCTCCGCCGACGCCGCGGCCGCGATGGGGGCGGTCCGTCGCATGCTCGAGCTCGAGCTCAGCGATGCCGAGATGCTCGAGATCGGCGCCGAGCTCGGTTCCGACGTGCCGTTCTGCCTCACGGGTGGGGCCGCATGGATCCGAGGGCGGGGCGAGCTGCTCGAGCCCGTCGACCTGCCTGCGGGCCTGCCGTACCTCGTGGCGATCCCACCGTTCCGACTCTCGACGCCCGCCGTGTACGCGGCGTGGGACGAGCTTGGTGGGCCGCGTACCCGCCGCCGGGTACCTGCGTTCGGCCCCGTCGCGGCGCTGCTCCCCGAGCTCTCCAACGATCTCGAGCCGGCAGCCGAAGCGGTCGAGCCGCGGCTCGTGGAGTTCCGCGAGACCCTCGAACGCCTCGTGGGCGTCCCGGCCCTGCTCGCCGGCAGCGGGTCGGCCTACGTGGTGCCCGTGCCCGACGACAAGGTCGGCCGGATCGACGCGGTGGCGAAGAAGGTCCGTCGGGCTTTGAAGGTGACCGTCGCTACGAGTCAGACGGTGAATCAGGGCGTGCGGCTCAGCTCGGGTTGAGAGCGAGCGGGGACCCGAGAGCGTGGGTCGGCTTACTTGCCTTGCTGACGACGCTGCCAGCGCGTCTTCTTCAGAAGCTTCTTGTGCTTCTTCTTGCGCATGCGCTTGCGGCGCTTCTTGATCAGCGAACCCATGAGGGTCACGACCGTACTCGGAGCCCTTCCGGATGGTCACATCGGGCGCGAGACGACC
>JALHSW010000370.1 GCA_022865365.1 Acidimicrobiia bacterium
GCCTCGTCCTGTCCTGAGTCGTCCTGTCTCGTCTCGGGAGACCTCCGGCCGTGAACGAACCGAAGCCCGACGTGGCGCCCGACGCATTTCTTGCGCTCGACCTACGGGTCGGGCGAGTGGTGGAAGTCGAGCAGTTTCCGGAAGCCCGCCCGCCCGCATGGAAGCTCACCGTCGACTTTGGCCCGGTGCTGGGCGCGTTGCGGACGAGCGCCCGGGTCACGAACTACGCGCGCGACGAGCTGCTCGATCGCCTCGTGGTCGGAGCGGTGAACCTCGGACCCAAGCGGATTGCCGGCTTCACGAGTCAGTTCCTCGTGCTCGGGTCCCTGGACTCCGATGGCACCGTACGGCTCCTCGCTCCGGACGCTGCCGCGGCGCCAGGTGCACCGGTCGCGTAGGGAACTCGGAGACGGTCTGAACCAGTCAGGGCGTACACTCGCCCGCATGTCGACTGAAGTGCAGGACTTGGGCCGACGCGCTCGCGACGCGTCGCGGGTCCTTGCGACGGCTTCGACGGCGGTCAAGGACGACGCCCTCCTGGCCGCCGCCGACCTTCTCGCCGACCGGTCGTCGGAGCTGCTCGACGCCAACACCGCTGATGTCGAGACGGCGCAGGCCGGCGGCATGGAGCCGGCCCCGCTCGACCGACTGCGGCTCACCGGCGCTCGGATCGAGGCAATGGCGACCGGTCTGCGGCAGGTCGCGGGCCTCGCCGACCCCGTCGGCGAGGTGCTCGACGGCAACCGTCGACCCAACGGGCTCGAGATCCAGCGGGTGCGCGTCCCGCTCGGCGTGGTGGCGGTGATCTACGAGAACCGGCCGAACGTCACGAGCGACGCAGCCGGGATCTGCCTGAAGGCCGGCAACGCGGCGCTCCTGCGGGGTTCGTCGACCGCGTTGCGCTCCAACCAGGCGATCGCCGCGATGCTGCGCGACGGCGTGGCCAAGGCCGGGCTCCCCGCCGATGCGGTGCTGCTCGTGGAGGACACGTCGCACGAGACCGCGGTCGAGTTCATGCAGCTCGAGGATTACGTCGACTGCCTCATCCCGCGCGGCGGACCGTCGCTCATCCGCAGCATCCGCGAGAACGCGACCGTTCCCGTCATCATCGACGGCGACGGCAACTGCCATGTGTACGTCGATGCCGCGGCCGACCTCGACGAAGCGCTCGACATCGTCGTGAACTCCAAGACGAACCGACCGGGCGTGTGCAACGCCGCCGAATCGCTCGTGATCCACGAATCGGTTGCCGACGTGTTCGTGCCGAGGATCGGCCAAGCGCTCGCAGACGCGGGGGTCGAGCTGTTGGGCGACGACGGAGCCCGCGCCCGGTTCGCGATGGGTGTCGCGACCGATGACGACTACGCGACCGAGTTCCTCGCACTGAAGATGACGGTCGCTGTGGTCCCGTCGCTCGACGCGGCGATCGCGCACGTCAATCGTTTCGGGAGCGGCCATACCGAAGCCATCGTGACCCGCGACCTCGACACCGCCCGGAAGTTCACCCGCGAAGCCGATGCCGCGGTGATCATCGTGAATGCCTCTACCCGGTTCACCGATGGTGAGCGGTTCGGGTTCGGTGCCGAGATCGGGATCTCGACGCAGAAGCTCCACGCCCGCGGGCCCATGGGCCTGCGCGAGCTCACCACCTACAAGTACCTCGTGTGGGGCGACGGTCACGTCGTCTCGTAATCCGGAAGGCTCCCCCTGTGGCAGAACGATTCGAAACGGTCGGCGAAGTCGTCGACCGGCTCCGTAGCGTCGACTATCTCGCTGACGCCAACATCGCCGGCGTCGTCTATCTCGCCGACAAGCTCGAGAAGCCGGTGCTCGTCGAGGGTCCGGCGGGCGTCGGGAAGACCGAGCTCGCCAAGGCGATCGCGTCGGTCACGGGATCGCGTCTGATTCGGCTCCAGTGCTACGAGGGACTCGACGAGGCCAAGGCGCTCTATGAGTGGAACTACAAGAAGCAGCTGCTGCGCATCCAGGCCGATCGCGAGCACGAGTCCGACTGGGCCGAGGTCGAGACCGACATCTTCTCCGAGCAGTTCCTGCTGACCCGTCCGTTGCTCGAGGCGATCCGCTCCGAGGAGCCGGTCGTGCTGCTCATCGACGAGGTCGATCGGGTCGAGGTCGAGACCGAGGCGCTGCTCCTCGAGGTCCTGTCCGACTTCCAAGTCTCGATCCCCGAGCTCGGAACGATCAAGGGCACACAGCGGCCGATCGTGATCCTCACGTCGAACAACACCCGTGAGCTGTCCGAAGCGCTGAAGCGTCGATGCCTGTACCTCCACGTCGACTATCCGGACCTCGACCGCGAGAAGGCCATCGTGCGCGTGCGAGTCCCCGAGATCGACGATGAGCTCGCGGAACAGGTCGCTCGAGTCGTGCGGTCGATCCGTGAGCTCGACCTGAAGAAGGCCCCGTCGATCTCAGAGACGATCGACTGGGCGCGCACGCTGTTGTTCTTGGGTCGCGACGAGGTCTCGCCCGAGGTGATCGGCGACACGCTGCACGTGCTCCTCAAGTACCAGTCCGACATCGTGAAGGCGCGCAAGGAGCTCGTCCCCGAGGATCCCCCACTCAAGGGGACGGGCCTCAAAGGGGCGGGGCTCAAGGGAGTCACGGCGAAGAGCAACCCGTAGCGATGCCTGCGTAGCGAACGGAGCGAAGAGTGTTGGATGTTCTCCAAGGGTTCGTGCACGAGCTCCGTGCCGCCGGCTTGCCGGTCTCGATGACCGAGAACCTCGACGCGATGCGCGCGGTCGAGCACGTCGAGATGGCGGATCGCGACGTCTTCAAGGCGGTGCTGGGCGCGACCCTCGTCAAGCATCACAACCACTGGAACGCGTTCGAGACGGTGTTCGACGTCTACTTCTCGCTCTGGTCGCCTGGTGTCGACGGCGACGAGGCGAGCGAGCTCGACGAGGCGTGGCAGGCGATGCTCGCCGACGCGGCCGGTGCGGGTGCCGGCGGCGAGATGAGCCGCGAAGAGCTCGCGCAGATGCTCCTCGACGCTCTCATGTCGATGGATCGCGACACGCTGCGCCAGCTCGCGGCGAACGCGGTGACGATGTTCGCGGGGATGGAGCCGGGTCGCCCGGTCGGGGGGACCTACTACCTGTACCGGACGCTGCGACAACTCGATCTCGACGACCTCGGTGCCCGGATGATGGGCCGAGCGCGCGAACAAGGTCCCATCGGGAACGAGCTCGGGGAACGGCTCCAACAAGAGGAGTTCAACGCGCGGCTCAAGGAGCTCAAGGAGCTTGTCGAAGCCGAGATCCGTCGACGCCTCGTGGCCGACCGCGGGGTGGAGGCCATGGCGCGCACGTTGCGAAAGCCCCTGCCGGAAGACGTCGACTTCATGCACGCGTCGCGCGACGAGATGATCGCGCTGCAGCGCGCGATCTATCCGCTCACCCGGGCGCTCGCGGCTCGCCTCGCCCAACGGCGCAAGCGTCGCAACCGCGGTCAGCTCGACTTTCGCAAGACGGTGCGCGCGTCGCTGTCGTACGGCGGGGTGCCGGCCGAACCGAGGTTCCGCAACCCGCATCCGTCGAAGCCCGAGATCATGGTCGTGGCCGACATCTCGGGATCGGTCGCGAGCTTCGCCCGGTTCACGCTGCAGTTCGTCTACGCGATGGCGAGCCAGTTCTCGAAGGTGCGGTCGTGGGTGTTCATCGACGGCATCGACGAGATCACCCGGTTCTTCCAGGAGTCCGAGGATGTGCTCGACGCCGTTCACCGCGTGAACACCGAAGCCGATGTCGTGTGGGTCGACGGCCACTCCGACTACGGGCACGCGCTCGAGGTGTTCCACGACCGTCACCTCAAGGAGGTCACGCCCAAGACGTCGATCATCCTGCTCGGCGACGCGCGCAACAACTACCACGCACCCCAGGCGTGGGTCGTCGGCGCGCTGCGCAAGCGGGCCAAGCACGTGTACTGGCTGAACCCCGAGCCGCGGGGCTACTGGGACACCGGCGACTCGGTGATCTCCGAGTACGCGTCCTACTGCGACGGCATCTACGAGTGCCGCAACCTGCGGCACCTCGAGCAGTTCGTCACCACCATCGCCGAGGCGTAGGCCCCTGATCCTCCGTACGATGCCCGGGTGGAATGCATCGCGTGTGGTCACGAGAACCGGGAGGGCGCCCGCTTCTGTGACGCATGCGGTGGAAGCCTCCTCGCCGCAGATCCCGCCGCGTCCGCGCCCGCCACGCTCGGTGGCGGCAGGTATCGGGTCGAGCGTCTGCTGGGTGAGGGCACCCGCAAGCGCGTGTACCTCGCACGCGACGAGCGGCTGGACCGGGATGTCGCGGTCGCGGTCATCAAGACCGAGGGGCTTGACGAAGCCGGGCGCCACCGCATCGACCGCGAGGCGCGCGCCATGGCACGCCTCGGCGACCATCCGAACATCGTCACGGTGTTCGACGTCGTCGAGGAGGCCGGTGCCCCGCAGATCGTGGCGCAGTACATGGCCGGGGGGACGCTCGGGGAGCGGCTCGCGAGCGAGGAGTCGGGTCGCCTCGCTGTGGGTGACGTGCTGCGTCTCGGCGAGGAGCTCGCGCTCGCGCTCGGCCACGCGCACGGGCTCGGGATCGTCCACCGCTACGTCAAGCCTGCCAACGTCTGGTTGACAACCGACGGTACGGCGAAGCTCGGCGACTTCGGGCTGGCCGCGATGATGGACCAGTCCCGGCTCACCGCCGAGGGCATGGTCGTGGGCACGGTCGCCTACCTCGCGCCCGAGCAGGCCGTCGGCCGCACTCCCGACGCGCGCGCCGACCTGTACTCGCTCGGCGTGGTGCTCTATGAGCTGCTGACCGGCCGTCCTCCGTTCCTCGGCGACGACGCCGTCTCGGTGATCGCGCAGCACCTCAACACTGCGCCCGTCGCCACGACGTGGCACACCCCCGGTGTGCCGCCCGCCCTCGATGCGCTCGTCCTGCGCCTGCTCGCCAAGGACCCGGCCGAGCGTCCGGCAACCGCAGGCGACGTGGTCGCCGAGCTGCGCCGCCTCCGCGAGGTCTCCCTGGAGCCGGTGCCGGCTACCGAGATCACAGGAGACGGTGGCTTGCTCGCGGCGGGTGACTGGCGCCGGTTCGTCGGGCGGATCGCCGAGCTCGCTGCGGCACGGGGTGCGTGTGACGAGGCGCTCGCGGGTCGGAGCCGCCTCGTGCTGGTCGTCGGCGAGCCCGGCGTGGGCAAGACGCGCCTCGTCGAGGAGGTGGCCGCGTACGCCGCGCTGCGAGGTGCGCAGGTGTGCTGGGGGCACTGCTACGAGGGCGAGGTCGGCGTCGCGTACCTCCCGTTCGTGGAGGCGTTCCGCTCGTACGTGCGGAGCCGGACCGACGAGCAGCTCGGCGCCGAGCTCGGCACGGGCGGACCCGAGGTCGCGACGCTCGTGTCCGAGCTGCGCCAGCGCTTCCCGGATCTCCCGCCGTCACCGCCGCTCGAGGGGGACGCGGAGCGCCTCCGGCTCTTCGACGGCATAGCGACGTTCCTCGCGCACTCCTCTCGCACGGACCCGATGGTGCTCGTGCTCGACGACCTGCACTGGGCCGACAAGCCGTCGTTGCTGCTCCTGCAGTACCTCGCACGCAACCTCCGGAACGAGCGGGTGTTGATCATCGGCACCTACCGCGACGTCGACCTCGACCGTCAGCATCCCCTCGCCGATGCGGTCGCCGCCCTGCGACGCGAGCGACTCTACGAGCGGGTCTTGTTGCGCGGCATGTCGCGTGACGACGTGAAGGCGCTCATCGAGGCGATCGGCGAGCAGGAGATCCCGGACGCCTTTGCCGACACGATCTTCGGCGCAACCGAGGGGAATCCGTTCTTCGTCGCCGAGGTCCTGCGGCACCTGACGGAGAGCGGCTCGCTGCGACTCGTCGACGGGCTCTGGGTCGGGACACCCGAGTCGATCGAGGCGAACCTCCCCGAGGGGGTGCGTGAGGTGATCGGGCGGCGGCTCAGCCGGCTCTCGGAGGAGTGCAACCGGATGCTCACGGTCGCCGCGGCGATGCCCGGTGGGTTCGTGCCCGACCTCGTCGCCGCGGTGACCGGTGACGGCGACGACGCGGTGCTCGACCTGCTCGACGACGCGCTCGACGCGCAGATCGTGCGCGAGCGGCCGACGCTCGCGGGGGCAGACGAGTTCACGCACGCCCTGATCCGCCAGACGCTCTACGGCGAGCTCAGCACGCCCCGGCGCGTCCGCCTGCACCGCCAGATCGGCGAGGCGCTCGAGGCCCGCCACGGCACGCAGGTCGAAGCGTTCCTCCCCGAGCTCGCGTACCACTGGTTCCAGGCTGCGCCCGGCGGCGGCGCCGACAAGGCGGTCGAGTACTCGACGCGGGCAGGCGACCGGGCCCGCGACCAGGCCGCGCACGAGGAGGCGGCCCGCTACTACGACCAGGCCCTCCAGGCCCTCGACCTCGACGAGCAGGCGGATCAGCGCGATCGGACCGAGCTGATGCTGACCCTCGGGCAGGTCCTCACCCGCGCCGGCGACACAGAGCGAGCCGAGCGAATCCTGCGGGAGACGGCCGACCTCGCGCGAACCCAGGGTGCAACCCATGTCCTCGCCGCCACGGCGCTGGCGATGGCGAACAGGGGCATCTCCGCGCAGCACGAGACCGAGCGGATTGCGCTCCTGGAGGAGGCGATCGACGCCGTCGGCCAAGGCGACTGGGCCATGCGGGCGAGACTGTGCGCCGGGCTCGCCGTACTCGTGATGCTCTTCGATGTCGACCGCTACCGACACTTGGCCGACGACGCGGTTGACGCTGCGAAGCGATCAGGTGATCCACGCGCGCTGGCTCGAGCCCTCCAGGTCTCCGGTTGGCGCCTGCGCCCCGGTGCCGACGACGAGGAGCTCGATCGGATCCTTGACGAGACGCAGCGGCTTGCCGAAGCCGCGGGCGACGACGTGATGCTGCAGTCGAACAGCGCCTCGTACGCGATCCGCGCCATGGTGACGGGTGACGGTGCGCTGCTCGACGAGTGGGTGACCCGAGTCAACATGCTGGCCGAGAAGAACCGGTCACCCATCCAGGCGGCATCGGCTGCAGGGCTGCGCGCCACCACCGCCGTGCTCCGCGGGAACTATGAGGTCGCGGAATCCGAAGCCGAGACCCTGCTCGATCTGGGCCGGCGCCTCCGTCAGCGCGGCCTCGTCGACATCTACGGCGTCCTGATCATGCCGATGCGACGCGAGCAGGGTCGTCTGGCCGAGCTCGCCGAGCCGACGCGTGTCGCGGTGCACGCCACGCCCGAACTCACCGCGTGGCATTCCGGGCTGGCGCAGCTCCTCGCGATCGTCGGGCGCGCCGACGAGGCACGCGTCGAACTGGACGCCATCGCGGCTCCAGGCTTCGACGCCATCCCGGCGGACCTCATGCGTCCCTACACGCTCGGCGGCGCGGCCGAGGCGGCGGCGCTTGTGCACGCGACGGACCATGCCGCGGTCTTGTACGCCCTGCTGCGAGACCTGGCCGGTCGCGGCCTCGCCCTCGGGTCCGCGGCCTACCACGGGACGACCGACCGATCGCTGGGCCTCCTCGCCCTCGCGCTCGGGCGGGTCGAAGACGCGGTCGTGCACCACGAGGCCGCGCTGGCGGCGCACGAGACCTTTGGGGCCCGCCCGTGGGCCGCTCGCTCGCGCTTCGACCTCGCGCGGGCCCTTCTCGCCCGAGACGCCGACGGCGACCGCGCCCGCGCGCTTGGGCTGCTCAACGACGCGCTCGACGCCGCCCACGACATCGGGATGCCCGCGCTGGTCGAGGAGGTGCTGGCGATCAAGCTCGACCTCCAGGGGATCGGTTCGGGGTCGTCGCCGGATGCGTCGATCGACGCCGTTGCCGCGTCGGTCTCGCGTGAGCGGCCCGACCTCGGTGGGCTCGCGTCTGGCGACGGCCGGGTGACCCTGCTGTTCTCCGACATCGAGGGGTACTCCTCGATGACCGACCGGCTCGGCGATGTGAGCAGCCAGCACGTGCTTCATGCCCACAACGACCTGCTGCGGCGCGAGCTCGGCGCCCGGGGCGGTACCGAGGTGAAGAGCCAGGGCGACGGGTTCATGCTCGCGTTCCCGAGCGCCGACGCCGCGGTGGCGTGCGCGATCGCGATCCAGCGGGCGATCTCGGGGCACGACTTCGGCGCCGACGCCGGTGAGATCCGCGTCCGCATCGGCCTGCACGCGGGACGGGCGATCAAGGAAGGCGACGACTTCTTCGGGCGGACGGTGATCATCGCGGCACGCGTCGCCGACGCCGCGGCCGGAGGCGAGATCTTCGCCACCGACGAGGTCCGTCGCTCCGCACCGAACGCCGCGACCTACGGCGACGAACGCGAGGTCACCCTCAAGGGTCTCTCGGGAACGCACGCGGTCGTCCCCGTCGCCTGGCGAGAGTAGGTCGCCTCTCGCCTTGGTCGTCAGGAAGCGGACCGGCGGGCCTTGTACTCGGCGATCGCCTCGTGGTGGTCGACGATCGGCGCCGGGTATCCGACGCGGGCCCGGGTCTCGGGGTCTGGATCGTGGACGGCCTTGCCCGGCACCTCCGCGAGTTCCTCGACGTATCGGCGGACGTAGTCGCCGCGTGGATCGAAGCGCGTGCCCTGCACCGTGGGATTGAAGATCCGGTGCGGGTTGGTGTCAGTGCCGGTCCCGGCGGTCCACTGCCAGTTGAGGTTGTTGTTGGCGAGGTCGCCGTCGACGAGCCAGTCGAGGAAATGCGCGGCGCCGAGGCGCCAGTCGACGTACAGGTCCTTGGTGAGGAACGACGCCACGATCATCCGGGCCCGGTTGTGCATGAACCCTTCGCGGGTGAGCTGTCGCATCCCTGCATCGACCACGGGGTATCCGGTGCGACC
>JALHSW010000371.1 GCA_022865365.1 Acidimicrobiia bacterium
ACCAGCAGGCCGAACCAGCCGTCGCGCCGAGCACGACGATCTCCCACCGGCCGAAGATCCCAATCATGCCGAGCACCTCGGCGGCGATCGTGAGGCCGACGACGGTCATCACCGTCTCGGCCACACGCGCGGCAGCGCCGCGCCACGTCGGGAGGAAACGAGCGCGCAGCGCGACCGAAGCGAGCACGAGAGGGCCGATCGTCAACGCCGACAACGCGAGCCCGCCGACGAACCGAGTGATGCTCACCCGCCGACCGTCCCTCCACCGGCGGTGCGGACTCTCCGCCACGCGGCGTGGGCACGTTAGTCTCCGGATGGCCGTTGCCGAGTGCAAACACGGCCACACCCATGACCGCTCCGGAGTACTCCTTCGTTATCCCCGTCCACAACGAGGCGGAGTCGCTGCCCGAGCTTGCCCGCCAGCTCACGGACGTGATGGCGCAACTCGACGGCAGCGCCGAGGTCGTGCTCGTCGACGACGGAAGCACCGACGGCAGCTTCGAGATCATGCGCGAACTGCACGAGCACGATGCCCGCTTTCGAGTACTCCGACTCTCGCGCAACTTCGGGCACCAGATCGCGATCACCGCAGGGTTGGACCACGCGGACGGCTACGCCATCGTGATCATGGACGCCGACCTCCAGGATCCCCCCGAGGTCGTGCTCGAGATGGCCCAGCGCTGGCGCGATGGTTACAGCGTCGTGTATGCCGTCCGCGATCGCCGAAGTGGCGAGGGTCTCGTCAAGCGCGTGACCGCCAAATGGTTCTATCGGCTTCTTGATCGCTTTACCGACACGCCGATCCCGCTCGACGCCGGGGATTTCCGCTTGGTCGACCGGCAGGCACTCACTGCGATCCGGTCGATGCGCGAGCACAACCGGTACCTCCGCGGGATGTTCGCCTGGGTCGGCTTCGACCAGACCGGGGTCCGCTACGTGCGCCCGGCCCGCTACGCCGGCACGACGAAGTTCTCGATGCGCAAGATGGCGTCGTTCGCGACCGACGGAATCCTTTCTTTCTCGGCTGCGCCGCTGCGCCTGGCACTCAACCTCGGCTTCGTCATCTCCACGCTGGCCTTCCTGGCCGGCTTCGCCGCGATCGCCTGCAAGGTCGCCGGCGTGTACACCGTGCCCGGCTGGGCGTCCCTCAGTGTGGCGGTCGCGCTGCTCGGCGGCATGCAGCTCATCATCCTCGGTGTGATCGGCGAGTACATCGCACGCATCTACGAGGAGGTGCGGCGGCGGCCGCTGTACCTGGTGCGCGACACCTTGGGACTCGACGCTGACGGACCGTGGCGCGCGCCGGACGGCCCGCGGGGCTCGCGACCGTGAGCGAGTTCGACCCCATCGCCGCTCGCTACGACGAGCTGGTCGCAAGGTCGATCGCGTTCGGCGGCCAGGAGCACGAGCACTACACCAGGCGCAAGGCCGACGCGCTCGTCGACCTTGCATCCCGTCAGCTCGGTGACCCGAGTCGGCTCCGGGTGCTGGATGTCGGGTGCGGCATCGGCCTCACTGATGGGATGCTCGCGGGCAGGTTCGGTGAGCTGCACGGTGTCGATCTCTCGGAGTCGGCGGTCGAACGGGCTGCGGCCGCTAATCGGGACGTCGAGTACCGCAGTTTCGACGGGGCACGACTTCCGTACGACGACGATGCCTTCGACCTCGTGTTCGCAATCTGCGTCGTGCACCACGTCGACGTCAGCGAGCGCGTCACCTTTGCCATGGAGCTCGGGCGCGTGATCCGGCCGGGCGGCATCGCCGCAGTCTTCGAACACAACCCGCGCAACCCCCTGACGCGGATCGCCGTGAGCCGCTGCGACTTCGACGAGGATGTGACCCTTCTGGGCCGCCGCCGTGCATCGAAGCTCCTGCGTGCCGGTGGTCTGGAGCCGGTCGACGAACGCTTCATCATCTTCCTTCCCTTCGAACGGCGGTGGTCGTCGGCGCTCGAGCGGCGCCTCAAGTGGCTGCCGCTCGGTGCGCAGTACTACGTCGCAGCACGGAAGTGACTCCGACCACCGACCCAGGAACCGTGCTCGGCGCCGCAGTCGAGCAAGACGCTCGGCCGCCGGCTCGGCGCGACGTCTGGATCGCAGTCGTTCCTGGAACCCACACATCGCATTTCCGTTCTTCGCGCTGTTCGTGCTCCAGATCTGGTCGGTCGGGCTGGGCGACCGTTGGCAGGTGCTGGGCGCGACCATCGTCGGATCGTTCTTGGTGCAGACGCACGTCGGCTACGCGCCCCTGGTGCTCGCCAGTGCCGCGTGGCGCTCGTCATGGTCGTCGTCGAGCACCGACGCACACCCGCCGGACCACTTGGCCGCTGGACCCCTACCTGTTCGTCTGGCGCGCACTGATCGCCACATTGCTCATGCCCGCGGTCGCCTGCGCGGTCATCGTGGCTACCAGACTCGACACGGCTCATGCGGGCGGGCGGGTAGCCATCGGAGCGCTCAGCCTGCTGCTCGCGTGGGCAGCCGGATGGCTTGCGTCGGGCGTGACCGATCCGGAGGTCGCGCCGACCCCGTTTGCCGGCGACACCAGAGCCCTGTTGCACCAACTCGGAAACGCAGTACCCGAACAGCCGTTCATCGTCCATAACGTCGCGTCCGCTCGACGCGGCATCAGCGGCGCGATCTTCGACGAACTCCACCGCCGCGACCTGCCCGCACGCGTTGACGAAGAGGGTCGTGACGTCAGCGTGCTCACCGAGCTCCCCGGCGCTCGTGTCGTCGCCCGCACGACACCGCTCGACCGAGCCGACGAAGCCGAGCTGGTGCGGCTCCAGCGTGCGTTGGCCCATCGCCTCGAGGACCTCGGGCGTGGCGACCTCGTTTCCGTCATCGAGTACAGCAGCCTGGTTCATGTCCTCGACGACGTGCCCGGGGTCGATCACGACGACATCGACCGCATCGCCCGGCTCACCGCGAGGGCCGAGCGCGGCAACGGATACCGATGCGCGGTGATCTCCTTCCGTCCCACCGATGCGCCGCCGCTCGGCGCGGCGAGCGCAGCAGGCAGCTGAGCAGCGGCAAGACCGCGGCCCAATCCCTCGCGCGTGAACCGCGCCGATATCATCAAGCGCGCTCAACCCGAGGGGAGGAACGTGCAAGGAATCGCCAAGACGCTGACCGGGATCG
>JALHSW010000372.1 GCA_022865365.1 Acidimicrobiia bacterium
GCCATTGGAACGCCGCCGTGAGGTTCTCCCATCCGACCCCGAGCACAAGGAACAGCGCGATCGCGACGGTCGCGAACCAGTCCTCCACGCCGACGCGGCGGAGCACGCGCCACAGCAAGTGTGCGACGAGGAGGTGGACGAGCAGCAGGACAACTACATACGGGAGATACGTCCGAACACCGAAGATCGAGAACAGCAGGCGATATCCGAGCACCGGGACCGTCGACCAGTGCTCGTTGTGCGGCGCGAGGAGCCCGAGGTCGTCCCCTTTGGGGAACAGGCCGCGGTCGACGAGGAAGCCCCACTCGTCGGCGTTGAACCACTGGTGCCGGTCGACCCAGTTGAGGAAGCCGAAGGCGACGATGAGGGAGAGCCAATGCGCTCGCGTTGCCCACCATGTGGCATCCCGAGTCCGGAGCCGGGCGGGGAGGTGACGGTCGAGGTCCATGCGTCGAGCGACGCCAGGGCGCCGAGAGCATCACGCTACCCTGCGACGTGCCGCTTCGCCGCTCTGGCCCCGGTCCTCGATCGATTCCGGGATTGCCGTTTCCCTCATGGCTCGACGCGCCCCTGCCCGAGGACAAGCGCGTGCTCCACGGGCAGCTCGTGCGAGGTTGGATCGCGGTTCGACGCG
This sequence comes from Acidimicrobiia bacterium, assembly GCA_022865365.1. Taxonomy (GTDB): domain Bacteria; phylum Actinomycetota; class Acidimicrobiia; order IMCC26256; family PALSA-555; genus JALHSW01. The sequence goes on from JALHSW010000372.1 coordinate 635, forward strand.
GTGCACGCGTCGAGGCGCCCGAGATCGTCATCGGGGCTCGACGCTTGTCGACCCAGACGGAGCAGCGCCCCGAGGTGACTCCCGGGCGACTCCACCGGCAGATCGTCGGCTTTCGTCGGTTCGTGACGCTCGAGCCCGAGTTCGGGGGTGTGCCGTGGGGCCTGGAGATCGGCGTCGACGGCCGGATCGAGCGAGGATCGCTCGGCATCGCGGTCGACATGGATGGTCTTGCGACCCTCGCCGACGTCAAGACGCGCAAGTTTCCTCGGCTGGAGCCGCTTCTGCGGTGTCCGAAGATGATCGACCGAGTCGATGGCGCTGTGCCATGTCGTGGCGCGCTCGAGCGCTCCGAGCACACGCTCCGGTGCGAGCAGTGTGGCGCGACGTACGCAGCCACTCCGGAAAACTTCAACTTCCTGACCGATGAGCTGCGCACAGCATCAGGCGTCGAAGACACCGAGAACGTCTCGTCGCTGGGGTACGACCCACTCGCGCAAGAGCTGATCGAGCGGTGCGGCGACGGCCTGGTTCTCGACGCCGGGAGCGGACTGAAACGCCCCCGGTACGAGAACGTCGTCAACCTCGAGGTCGTCGCGTACCCGAGCACGGACTTGCTCGCCACCGGCGAGTCGCTGCCCTTCGCTGATGGAACCTTCGACGGCGCCCTCTCGCTGGCAGTCCTCGAACACGTCCGCGACCCGTTCCGATGTGCTGCGGAACTCGCGCGAGTGGTGCGCCCGGGTGGGCAGATCTACGTAGCGGTGCCGTTTCTCCAGCCCTACCACGGCTACCCGCACCACTACTACAACATGACCCTCACCGGACTCGGGAACTTGTTCGACGATTGGTTTACGATCGACCGGTCCGGCACGCCCCCGTACGGGTGGCCGGTGTGGACGCTCAC
>JALHSW010000030.1 GCA_022865365.1 Acidimicrobiia bacterium
GAGTTGAAATACGAGACGAACGCCATCCCCAGCGCGATCACGAACGCGATCACGACGCCGGCGATGCCGAACCCCAAGAGGATGTCGACGGCAACCCCGACGAGAACGATCAGCACGACGAACGCCAGCAGGATGACGAAAGTCCGCCACTTGTTGCGGCGGATCTCCTGGTAGAAGTCGGTGCGCGCGACAGGCTGCGGGGTCGACTCGCTCATCGCTACCTAGCCCGGCGCGTGCGTCGGCGAAGCGGGCTGAAGGATCAGAACTGGACCTTGACGGGCCCGGTCTCTTCGGGCGGAGTCTCGAAGAACTCTCGCTTGTCGAAGCTGAACATGCCGGCGAGGACGTTTCTCGGGAACGACTGGATCGAGTTGTTGTAGCCCAGCACGCTGTCGTTGTAGAACTGCCGCGCGTAGGAGATGCGGTCCTCGGTGGAAGTCAGCTCCTCCTGCAACTGCAGGAAGTTCTGGTTCGCCTTGAGGTCCGGATAGGCCTCGGCCACCGCGAAGAGGCTCTTCAGTGCACCCGACAGCTGGTTCTCGGCCTGGGCCTGCTGCGCGACGTCACCACCCTCTTGCGCGCTGAGCGCGTTGGCGCGAGCGCTCGTGACGGCCTCGAACGTGCTCTTCTCGTGCGCCGCGTAGCCCTTGACCGTCTCGACCAGGTTCGGGATGAGGTCGTAGCGCCGCTTGAGCTGGACGTCGATCTGGCTCCACGAGTTGTCGACCCGGTTCCGGGACCGGATCAGCGAGTTGTACGCCAGCGCCACCAACAGCAGCAGGACGACGACGACGACGGCGATGATGATGACGGCCACGGTCAGGCTCCCCGATTCATGCGGCGACTCGATGTTGACTGGCGTCAGTGTAGAGGCGCCGAGTCCGCCGCTGGCATCGATGCCGCGGCTCGGGCCGCCTCGTAGCGCTCCACGAACGCCTCGGCCAGCGTGGACATGGAGAACTCGGCCGCCCGCTCGCCACCGTGGGCCACGAGATCGGCCCGGCCCGCCGGATCGTCGAGGACGCGGCGGAGGCCGGCGCGGAGGGCGACGGCATCCCCGGGTGCCACCAGCACCGCCTCGCGGCCCCCGCGGGCGACGTGGCGGTAGCCGGTGAGGTCGGAGGCGACCACTGCGGTGCCCGACGCCATGGCCTCGAGCAGCACGACCCCGAAGGACTCGCCCTCGATCGACGGGAAGCAGGCGACCGTCGCGCCCCCCAGGCGGCGCGCCTTCTCCACCTCCGAGACGCGGCCGAGCCAGACGACATCGGCGACCCGCCGCGCCGCGAGCTCGGTCGTCTGGGGACCTTCGCCCACCACCCAGAGCACGGCGTCTCGCTCGAGCCCGGCGAACGCATCGAGGAGCACACCGAGCCCCTTGCGAGGCTCGTGACGCCCGACGAACACGATCGCAGGGCGCGGCGACGGCCAGGGCTCTGCAGTCGAGAACATGCGCAGATCGACGCCGTTCGGGAGGATGTCGCAGACCCCGCCGAACGCCGCCTCCACGTTGCGCTGGGCCTCGGCAGACACCGCGGTCCGAACCGCGAGGCGGTCGACCATCCGCGCCAGCGGCTTGCGGAACGCGTCGTACCAGCCGTTGCGGCCCGGATGCGCCGCATGGAACGTGCCAACGGTGGGGATGTCGGTTCCCAGCAGCACGGTGTGGTTCGCCCCGGGCTGCAATGGCTCGTGGAGATGCACGACGTCGGGTCGGAACGCGCGCAGGCCTTCGAGGGTACGACTGACCGCTGCCTTCCCCGCCGTGATCGGTGCGATCGACCCATTGGACGGGAACCGATGCGTCGGGCCGAGGCTCACGATCCCGGGCGCAGGCGGCGGCCCGTCGGTCGGTGCGAGGACCCGCGCGTCGACGCCGAGCCCTCGGAGCGCACTCGCGAGCCCGAGCACCTGCACTTGCACGCCGCCGTCGACCGAGAGGGAGTACGGGCAGATCAGCGCGACCCGCAGGGCCCGAGGCCGCGCGCTCACGTCGGCTCCTCGGGCGAGGGCGACTTCGGGGTGGTGGGCCAGTTCGGGTCCGACGGCCAGTTCGGCTGCATGAGCATCCACTGCTGCGGCGCGTGTCGGATCAACGCCTCGAACCGGTGCGCGAGCTCCTGGGTCACCCGAGCCACGTCCTCGCGCAGCCGCCCCGCCCGCTCGACGGCGACCGGTGCGTCGAAGTGCACCCGGTGCCCGGTGTCGCCCTGGAAGTACGTACCGACGGGAAGGAGCGCCGCGCCGCTGCGGAACGCGAGCGTGGCCGGTCCGCCCGGCAGGCGGGTCTGCTCGCCGAAGAACTCGACCGGGACACCCTCACCGGTCAGGTCGCGATCGCACACGAGACACACGACCCGTCCTGCTCCCAAAGCTCGCAGCACGGCTCCGCCCGCGTCGGGGCCGAGCGGGATCACGTCGAGCCCGATCTGACGGCGGGTCTCGATGAACCAGTCGAACAGCTCCGGCGGTTCGACGGGCTCGGCCACGACGGTGATGCCGCCCAGTCGACCCGAGAGCCATGCGCCGGCCGCGTCCCAGTTCCCGAGATGCGGCAGGCCGAGGATCACGCCGCGACCGGCGGCGTACGCCGCGTCGAAGTGCTCCACACCGTCGGCCTGCACTGTCGCCTGGAGCGCGGCTCGGTCGTCGGGACCCAGACGGAAGAGCTCGTACCAGTATCGCGCGTAGTTCTCGAACACCTCTTTGGTGGCGCGCCTGAGCGCGGGTCCGTCGAGCAGCTGCTCCGTCACCCGCCGGAGGTTGCGCTCGACCTGATGGCGACGCGCCGGCGAAGCGGCGGCCATCGCTCGGGAGGCGAGACGGGCAAGCGGGCGACCGGCCGGCGCGGGGAGGCGCCGGGCCGTCTCAGCGCCGGCCCGGTACGCGAGATAGGCGGCGCGGGCGCCGGGCACGGTGACTCCGCGCGATGCGCGACTTCCCGGCGCGAGACCAGCCGCCGCGCGATCGGTCGCCACGAGACTTGCTGCTGGTGCCGCTCGATGCGGGCGTGGCCTGGCGCCAGACCATCACGAACCGGTGCACTGCGGTGATCGCGGTGAGCACGAGCATCACCCACAGGACGGGCACCAGGACATCGAAGGCCAGGGCGATCCCGAGCAGCACGGTGCGCTCGAGGCGCTCCATCAGCCCACCGCGTGCCGAGTAGCCGAGCGACTCCGCGCGGGCCCGTTCGTAGCTGATGAGCATCGAGAGCGCGAGCACCCCCATCGCGAGCACGGCGAGGTCGGAACCCTGTGCGGTGAGATACCAGGCGACCCCGACGAAGATGAACCCGTCGGCGACGCGATCGCACACCGAGTCGAAGAAGGCGCCCCGATTCCCGGCGGTGCCGCTCTGGCGGGCCACCGAGCCGTCGAGGATGTCGGGCAAACCCGTGAGGATCAGGCCGAACACCGCGAGCAGGAGGTTGCCGTTCGCGATCAGCGCACCGGTGACGAGGGCGGCGAACAGGCCGAAGATGGTCAGCGCGTCGGCGGTGATGCCCATCGAGTGCAGACCCTTGCCGACTGGCTCCAGGCCCTCTTCGACCTTGGCGCGCCAGCGTCCGTCGAGCATGGTGGGGGCGCCTTCCGGAGGGAACGGGGTCAGAGGTTGCCGGGTCGGAGGTTGCAGGGTCCGAGCAGCAGTTCCGAGGGTACCAGTTCACCCCGGGCTTCCGGGTCCGTAGTATCCGTGGGCGCTCGTCTCCCCCGGCCTCCCGGCCGGGGGCCACGGTTGACCGGGGGAGCGGACCGGAGGGTGGCCATGAACCCTGTGCCGACGGAGAAGATCCGGAACGTCGCGCTCGTCGGGCACGGCGGAGCCGGCAAGACCTCACTCGCCGAGGCGCTGCTGTACGTCGCAGGGGCGATCCCGCGCGTCGGTCGCGTCGAGGACGGCACCACCGTGTGCGACTTCGACCCCGAGGAGCACAAGCGCACCATCTCGGTCTCGCTGGCCCTCGCCCCCCTCGAGTGGGAGGGCCACAAGATCAACGTGATCGACACGCCCGGCTACGCCGACTTCATCGGCGATGTCGCGGCAGGACTCCGGGCCGCAGACCTCGCGATCTTCGTCGTCTCGGCCGTCGAAGGCGTGGAGGTCCAGACCGAGGTCGCGTGGCGCCTCGCCGAAGCGTGCGGCCTGCCCCGTGCGATCTTCGTGAACAAGCTCGATCGCGAGCGGGCGTCGTTCGAGCGCACGCTGGAGCAGCTCAAGGACCGCTTCGGGGCGGGCGTCGCGCCGCTCGAGCTACCGATCGGCGAAGAAGCCTCGTTCCGCGGGGTCGTCGACCTTCTCAGCGACGAAGCGATCACGTACTCGGGCGACCAGGCGACGGGCGTGACCGGCGCGGTTCCACCCGAGATGGAGATGAAGGAGCACGCCATCCACGACGCGCTCATCGAGGGCATCGTGGTGGCCGACGACGCGTTGACGGAGCGGTATCTCGACGACGAGAAGATCCTGGTCCCCGAGCTGGAGCACGCGCTCGCGACGGGAATCGCGGAAGCGAGCGTCTTCCCGGTCCTGTGCGGCAGCGCGACGAAGCTCGTCGGCGTCGATCGGCTCGCGCACTTCATCGCCGAGGAGGGCCCGGCGCCCGAGGTCGGCGCCGGGTCCCCCGCCGCGTTCGTGTTCAAGACGATCGTCGACCCGTACGTCGGGCGCGTGAACCTGTTCAAGGTGCTCCAGGGGACCGTGAAGACCGACGCGCACCTGCTCAACGGGCGCACGGTCGCCGACGAGCGTCTCCATCAGCTCTCGATCATGCGGGGCAAGGAGCAGGAACCTGTCACCGAGGTCGCCGCAGGCGATCTGGCCGCCGTGGCGAAGCTCGCCGACACGACGACCGGCGACGTGCTCGGGACGCGCGGCGATGCGCTCGACGTCGAGCCACTGGCATCGTTCGAACCCACCCTCGCGGTCGCGATCACCGCGAAGTCCAAGGGCGACGAGGACAAGCTCGCGAACGCGCTCCACCGGCTCCAGGACGAGGACCCGGCGATCCGGGTCGAGCGCAACGGCGAGACGCACCAAACGCTCCTGTGGGGCATGGGCGAGACCCATCTCGGCATCGCGATCGAGCGCCTGACCCGCAAGTTCGGCGTCGCGGTCCAGACGCACGACGTCAAGGTGGCCTACCGCGAGACCATCACCGGGACCGCCGAAGCCGAGGGGCGGTACAAGAAGCAGACCGGCGGTCACGGACAGTTCGGCATCGCGTTCGTGCGGGTCGAGCCGCTTGAGCGCGGCGCGGGGCTCGAGTTCGTCGACAAGATCGTCGGCGGCGCGATCCCCCGCCAGTTCATCCCTGCGGTCGAGAAGGGAGTCGTCTCGGCGATGCAGTCGGGTGGCGTGCACGGCTTCCCCGTCGTCGACGTGCAGGTCACCGTGTTCGACGGCAAGTACCACGCCGTCGACTCGTCGGAGATGAGCTTCAAGATGGCCGGCTCGATCGGGTTCAAGGAAGCGATGGGCAAGGCCGGCCCGATCCTGCTGGAGCCGATCAGCGAGCTCGTCGTCACCGCACCGGAAGTGAACCATGGCGACGTCATGGGCGACCTGCACGCCAAGCGCGGCCGGATCCAGGGCTCGGGCTCGGCCGGCAACGGCGAGTTCGAGATCGTCGCGTTCGTCCCCACATCGGAGGTGCTGCGCTACGCGATCGACCTGCGATCACTCACCTCCGGACGCGGCCGATTCAC
>JALHSW010000373.1 GCA_022865365.1 Acidimicrobiia bacterium
CGAGGAGGGCCGAGCCCTCCTCGAAGTCGCGGGGCTCGACCTCCACGCGGTCGACGCGATCGCGCTGGTCGAGCAATTGGAGGGATGGCCCGCGGGCCTCTACCTGCACGCCCTGGCCAACCGCGATAGTCCCCCCGGGACCACTCGCTCGCTCGAGGACACGGAGAGTTTCGTCGCCGAGTACTTCCGCGAAGAGATCTTTGCGAGCACCTCACCCGAAGTCGTCGACTTCATGATCAGGACTTCGCTGCTCGACAGGATGACGGGTCCGCTCTGCGACGCAGTGCTGGAGCGCAGCGGATCGTTGGTTGTCCTCGACGAGCTCGTGCGGTCGAACCGTTTCGTTGTCCCGATGGACGTGCATCGGGAGTGGTTCCGCTACCACCACTTGTTCCGGGCACTCCTGCAAGAGGAGCTTGCGCGCCGCACAACTGACCTGGCAGAGACCTTGCATCTCCGCGCCAGCGAGTGGTTCGAAGCACACGGTGACGTCGACTCGGCGATCCACCACGCGCACGCCGCCGGGGATCGATCGCACGTGGCCACGCTCATCTGGTGCTCGACGCACCAATACGTGGGCTCCGGGCGCGCTCCCACCGTCAAGAGGTGGCTCGAACTGTTCTCGTCCGACGAGATCTCGACCGACGCGGCTCTCTCCCTCACTGCCGCGTGGTGCGCGTTGACCGCCGGCGACCCTGGCGAGCTCATAGCGTGGACAGACTTCGCCGAATCCGCTTGCGGCAACAATGTTCTCCCAGACGGCACCTCCCGGCGCGCCATGGTCGCACTGCTGCGTGCGCTCGACGGCCGCGACGGATTGTCGCAGATGCGGTCCGACGCCGCGGACGCCAACGTGCTCGATCGACCCGAAAGCCCCTTCCGATCTATCGCCTTCCTGCTCGAAGGTGAGGCCTCGCGCCTCCTCGACGACGTCCCACACGCACGAGACTGCTTCACGCGCGCCATAGCGCACGGTTCCATCTTGACGCCGGCATTGCACGCACAGGGTCTCGCCTCCATGTCGGTGCTCGCTGCCGACTCCGACGAGTGGCAGCAGGCCGAGGTCCTCAGCAGGCGCGCGCTCGACGTCGTCGACGCGTATGAACTCCACGATTGTCCGGACATGAGCCGGGTGTTCTCGATCGCCGCACTCACCGCGGCAAGAACCGGCGCGACGACCAAGGCGCGCGAGCACGCCAAACGGGCAGCCGCACTGATGGTAGCGATGCACGGCATTGCGCCCTGGAACGCGATCGAGGCACGAATCCTGCTCGGTCGCTTCAGCATCTCGGTCGGGGACCCGGCCCACGCGAGGCAGATCCTGTCCGAGGCCGAGCACGAGCTGCACAACTATCCGGACTCGGGCTCGCTGCCCGATCGCTTGAACGCGGCCAATCAGCAGCTTGCTATTTCGGAGCTCCCCATCAGCATCAGCGTCCAGCCGCTCACGGCCGCCGAGTTGCGCGTGTTGCATTACCTACCAACGCACCTGACCTTCGCGCAGATCGCCGAAGAGCTCTTCGTTTCGCGCAGCACGGTCAAGACCCAGGCCGTCGCCGTGTACCGGAAGCTCGAAGTGAGCTCGCGCAACGAAGCGGTCGACCGCGCCCGCGACCTCGGGATCGTGTTGGCGTAACCGCGAAGGCGCTGTGGTCGTGCATCTGAAGGGCTCGAGAATCGGACCGCTCCGATCCTTTTCATCCCGAGAGGATGATGAATTGGCACGGGTTCCGGGCATAGCGTCGGTGCCGGTGCCGGTGCCGCAGCGTCAGCGGCACCGACGCCGAAGTGGAGGAGGGTTGAGGAGCCCTCTGTGGGCGAGCGGACGACTCCACCGGAGGAAGGAAATGACATCGAACGCGGAACGCGCGGCGATACTCATTCAGTCAATCCGGGCAAGCATCGAGCGCGACAGCGGCGTCGTGAAAGATCTCTACACCGACGACGTGAGCGGCTGGACACCCTTGTTCGGGATCTCTTCGGTCGCCGAACTCGCGGTGGAGTATGAGGATCGAGGCCAAGCCTTCTCGAACACGCAGATCGCTGTGGAGCCGCTCGACGCCGCCGGCGACCGCGTCTGCGTCGAGTGGAGCGCGACGCTGACGCATAGCGGTCGGCTCGTCATCTGCACCGACGACCCGATGATCGAACCCACTGGCGCCCAACTCACGCTCCACGGCGTGACCATCGCCGAGTTCGACGGCGCCCGGATCAGTATGTTCCGTCAATACTACGACGAGCGCGAACTGCTCAACCAGTTAGAACTGTTCTCGGTCGATTGAGCAGCCGGGCAAGGAGCCCAACTGGCACGGCAACGGGGAAGTTGGAGCGAGCGTCAGCAGCTCCCGGCTACGTCGCCGCCTGACCAAGAGCCCGCGGAAGAGCAAGCCCGCCACCGACATCTCGCTGACAGACCGACAGCCGGCGACAGTCGCGGGTACGCGGTGACGAACGGGCATACGTCATCGCATGACCGTCGCGTCATCCGGACCGTCATTCTTCGACTGCCGTCGCGCGATGACGAACCCCAGTTCGTCATC
>JALHSW010000031.1 GCA_022865365.1 Acidimicrobiia bacterium
CCGCGCCCGCGAACATCCCGGAAGGTGGCGTCGTCGATGAGCTCGATCGGTGCACTCTCGATCGCTGCTTGACCTTCGGTGTCGAGCGTGTCGTTGTTCCCCTGGTTCGCTGCGTTGTAGCTCGCAACTACTTGCCGCGCCTCGGCATTCGTCGGGGCCACGGTCGGGAGCGGTGGCGTCTCTGCGCCGGCCGGGGCCACGACGACCACACCGATGGCCATCGCCACCACCATCGCCACCACGGAGCCGGTCGACACGAGACGTGCGTGCACCATCGGAACCTAGGCTCGCGCCATGGGTGTGACGATCGCCAAGGAGCGCTGAACGAGCCGATGGCGAGACTGTTGGTGGTCCACCACACGACGTCGCCGTCTGTGCAGGCGATGTTCGACGCGGCGATCTCGGGCGCGACCGACAACCAGATCCAAGGAGTGGAAGTGGTGCATCGACCTGCGCTGGCCGCGACGGCGGTCGACGTGCTCGAAGCCGACGCGTACCTGCTCGGCACGCCGGCCAACCTCGGCTACATGTCGGGTGCCCTCAAGCACTTCTTCGACCAGATCTACTACCCGTGCCTCGACGCGACGGTGCGTCGCCCGTACGGGATGTATGTGCACGGCAACAGCGACACGACCGGCGCGGTTCGCAGCATCGAGACCGTCGTGACCGGGTTGCAGTGGCAGCGGGCCCAAGAGCCGGTCACCGTCGTCGGTGAGCCGGGGCGTGCGGATCTCGACGCGTGCTGGGAGCTCGGTGCGGCGCTCGCGGCCGGTGTGGCGCTCGATACGACGTGACACGACGATCGCAATCATCCCGGTGAGTCCGGCGCGCGGTGCACCGACACGACGTAGCTCCCGTCACCCGGGAACTCGACGCGGTCCCACGTCGACCAGCGCGCTGCGAGCTCGAGGCCGGCCGCTCGACAGTGGTCGTCGTACGCTGCCACCTCGTACCCGCGCCCGAGCTGGAACCCACAGACCAAGGCTCCCTCCGGCACGACGTGCCGAGCGCATCCGGCGACCAGTGCAGCCTGGGTCCCCACGGGCGTGAACAACGGGACGTTCCCGGCCATCGCGACGACGTCAAAGGTACGACCGAGCTCGAGGTCGGCGAGGTCTGCGATCAGCCAGGCGAGGTCGGGACGGCGTCGGCGCGCTGCGGCGATCATCGAGGCATCGACGTCCACGCCGACGACCTCGACCCCCCGGCGGTCCAGCTCCTGGGCAAGCCGCCCCGTTCCACACCCGGCATCGAGCACCGAGCCGGGCGCGAGTGTCATCACGAGATCCGCTTCCCCGTGCACCGAGACGCCGGAAGCTGCCAGCGAGTCGAACCGCTCCTGGTACTGCTCGCCGTCCCACGCCATCGCGCCATCATTCCATCGCCCGTCGCACCACGCGACGTCCCAGCCGGGAACCGCTATCCCTTCGCCGAGCATGCCTACGGCGACAGCCGCGAGCCGGGGTGACGCGGGCAACGCGACGTGGGCAAGATGATGGCATGAACCCACCGGCCCGGATCGGGCTCCTCGCGCCGATGGACCACGAGTTGGAACCGCTCGTGCGGATGCTCGCGCTCGAGCCGGTCGAGGGCGCCCCCGACAAGCGCCACGCGGCGATCGTGAACGGCGTGGAGTTCGTGGCGACCACGACGGGGATCGGGATGGCCGCGGCAACCGGAGCAGTGGAACGGATGCTCGACGACCTGGCAGTCGACCACGTGGTCGTCGTCGGGATCGCGGGCGGCGTCGCCGCTGACGCGCAGATCGGCGACGTCGTCGTGCCGGCCATCGTCGTCGACGGGCCCACGGGCCGCGAGCACCGCCCGACACCGATCGGCGATGTCGAACCGTTCGGCCGGCTGGTCACCTCCGACGATCTGCTCGTCGATCCCGATGGCTTCGCCCAGTTCGAAGCCGACGGCGTCATCGCGCTCGACATGGAGACGTCGGCAGTCGCGGTGGTGTGCGAGCGGCGAGGCATCCCGTGGTCGGTCTTCCGTTCGTTGAGCGACCACCCGCGCGACGGACTCGTCGACGAGGCGATCCTCGAGCTCACCCAACCCGATGGCAGCGCCAACGTCGAAGCGCTCGAACGCTATCTGGCGTCGGATCCCGGTGCGGCCGACCGACTCGCGAAGCTCGCGCGCGACATGGAGGTCGCGACCAACGCCGCGGCTGCGGCTGCGATCGGCGCGTGCAAGCGATGGAGCGCCGGCGGCCGGTAACCGCCGCCTCAAGGAGACCGTTCGTGACCGACTGTCCCAACGCCGGCGTTCCGACCGCAGGCCCGCGCAACCCCTACCTCGCCGACAGCGGCTATTCGATCGCGCACGGACGCTGCGACCAGCAGGACAACTCGCCGTTGGCCGGTCCGATGGGACCGAGCGAGGTGCTCGACGAGGACGACGTGCGGTACTCGTGGCTCGGCCCGGGCCACTTCGGCGGGATGATCTCGTCGCCATACCCCGACGGCAGCCGCGTCATCTGGAGCAACGGTCGCGAGGTGATCGCGAAGCTCGACTACGAGACGCTCGACGTGCTCGCCACGCTTCCCGTCGGCGACGGCACGGTCACGCCGGTGTCCGAGCTCGAGACCATGGTCGACGGTCTCGACTCATCGCACGGTGCTGACGCGATCGAGCACGCGCTTGGCCTGACACTGCGCTTCATGATGGGGCTCGACGGCGTGTACGCCCTCGTCGATCGTTACAACACGCTCTTCGTCGGCCGGCGCACGCATGCGGTCGCGTACACCGAGAGTGATCCGACCGATCCCGCGTCGCCAGTCGTCGAGCGCGCACGCTGGGAGAAGCCGGAGCACATTGTCGGCTCCTTCGTCGGCATGAACATGAGTTTCGACGGACGTCTTGTGCTCACCACCGACCACGGCTGGGTCGTCGCCCTCGATCGCGATTTCGCGCGCTATGACGCAATCCAGCTTCCGGGCGCGGTCGAGGAAGCCGCGGCGCACTGTGCGCGCATGGAGGCCGATCGTGGCAACACGGCGTACGGCTGGGTTCGGACGAGCTGCTGCGTCGATGACGCCGACGGCATCTACGTCAGCTCGGTGGACCACGCGCACAAGGTTGTCTGGACCGGAGAACGCCTTTCGGTCGATCCGGCCGACGGCGCCTGGAGCGCGGCGTACCGCAACGGCGCAGGGTTTGGATCGGGCACGACTCCCTCGCTCATGGGGTTTGGTTCGGCTGAGGACCACTTCGTCGTGATCGGGGATGGCGACGACGTGGTGAACATCACCCTGCTGTGGCGCGACGAGATTCCCGACGACTGGGTCGGACTCGCGAACGCACCGTCACGACGTATCGCCGGGCTCGGGCCGGCGAACATGGGCGATCCGGATGCGGTCGCCATCCAGACCGAGCAATCGATCACCGTGAGCGGCTACGGCGCGATGACGGTCAACAACGAACCCGCGACAGTCCCCGAGGGATTCCCCGAGCAGGGTCTGCGCATGCTCGTGTTCTTTCTCGGCCATGATCCTGCGTACACCCCCCACGGGCTGCACAAGTACGAATGGGATCCGAAGACGCGCGAGCTTCGGGAAGCGTGGGTCAACACCGATGTCTCCTCACCAAATTCGGTGCCGTTCGTCAGTCAGGCCTCGAACATCGTGTACACCTGCGGCGCGCGTGACGGTCGATGGACGATCGAAGCCGTTGACTGGTCGACCGGCAGATCGGCGTTCCACTACGTCCTGGGGTCCTCGAAGTTCAACACTCTCGGTGCAGGCGTCACGCTGGACGACGACGGCCGACTCTTGTTCGGGACCATCTTCGGCAAGACCCGCATCCTGCGCTGACGCTCCTCGGCGCCCATCGGCACGTCAGCGGGTCAGTCGGGAACGAACCAGAACTCGATCTCGGCACTGTCGGCCTCGAACCGTGCGGCGTGCGTCACGCCGGCGGGAACTTCGTACCAGTCGCCGGGCCCGAACCGCTCCGCCTTGCCGTCGATCGTGAGGACCAACTCGCCCCGGGTGATGACGCCGACGTTGTGCGTTTCGTGGGAATGCGGATCGATCACAGTGCCGGCCGGGTAGGTGGCGAGCAGTACGTCACAGCCGTCCGCGGCCAATCGGTACGCGTCGAAGGGTCCGTCGAACTCGTCGAGCGCTTCGATGCGCGCAGGGAAGGTCGATCGGGGCGTCACGAGATCTCCTCTCAGATCCCCACCAGGTCGGTCCCATCTTCGCGTACCTCCTGCGAGAGCGTCAGCCGCAGCGGCGGAACTCGTCGAACCAGTCGGGGGAACAGCAGCCAGGCCACGAAGCACCAGATCGTGAGTCGCGTCATGTCGACCGGAACCCAGAGGTCAAGGTGCACACGGACGACCGGCCCGAATTGCGTCGGTCAGCCCGAGAACGGAGCGAGACCGAGACGATCGCCCACCGAAGCCTCCACCCAACACGAGAACGCGCACGCGTCACCTCCGATCCAGGGCTGGCCCCATTGGCGCCCGGTGTCGCCGCGTTCTACCACGGAACCTCCGTTCGGAGCGGGGAATGGTTCCCCGGCGGTAGTCCGCGCGCCGCTCAGGCGTCGTAGGTGCTCGTGAAGCGACGCAGCACCTGCCGGTAGTTGGCACGCTCGTACGCCGCCGGGTCAGGCACCGATCGTGCGCTGACACTGCCCCGGGCCTGGGCCACCGACTCGTACTCGTGGTCCTCGAGCCATGCCGCGAGCCCCCGGTGCAGGGTGCCGAGGTGCTCGGGACCGTGCAGGAGCAATGATGAGGTCGCCATCACCACGTCCGCCCCGGCCAGCAGTGCCTTGACCGCGTCGTCCGGAGTGTGGACGCCCGTCGACAGCGCGAGCGAGCACGACACCCGGCCGGAGAGCAGCGCAACCCAGCGCAGCGGGAGACGCAGCTCGGCCGAGGTCGAGAGGTCGAGGGTCGGGGTGACGGCCAGGGACTCGAGGTCCAGGTCGGGCTGGTAGAAGCGGTTGAAGCACACCACCCCGTCGGCGCCGGCGGCGGTGACCTGGCCGACGAAGTGCGAGACGGCCGTGAAGAACGGCGAGATCTTCACGGCGAGTGGCACCGAGATCTCGTCGCGCACGGCCCGCACGAGCCGGAGCAGCTCGACCTCCAACGACGTGGCGGTGTCGTCGGGGTTCGCCCCGACGCCGTACACGTTGAGCTCGAGCGCGTCGGCTCCGGCGTCCACGAGCTCGGACGCGTACCGAATCCATCCGCCGCGCGTCGTGCCGTTGAGGCTCGCGATCACGGGCACGTCGAGGTGCGCCTTGGCGTCCGCGACGAGCTGCAGGTGTCGATCGAGCTCGTCGGCGCCTTCCGGCTCGGGGAGGTACGTCAGCGCCTCGGCGAACGCCTCGGTTCCCCGGGTGAAGAGCTGCTGACGCTCCAGAGCGCCGGCGACGACGTCCTCCTCGAAGAGTGACGGCAGCACCACCGCCGCGGCGCCCGCCGCCGCGAGCCGCTCGAGCGTGTCGAGGCGCCCGGTGAGCGGGCCGGCGGACGCGACGAGCGGACTCGTCAGCTCGAGGCCCAGGTAGGTGGTCGTGAGATCGATCATCGCCGCCGTTCCATCAGCAAGGCCGCTCCATCTCGGGGTGTCTCATCAGTCGGAGTGCTCGATCGGGAGGTGGGCGAGGCTCCGCTCGATCCCGGCAATCTGGGTGTAGTAGCGCCACCGCTCGTCGACGTCGGCCTGCGCGAGCGCGCGCAGCTCCTCGGCGCCGTCGGGATTGGAACGGGAGAGCATCGCGAAGCGTCCCTCGGCGTCGAGGAAGTCGGCCAGGGGGATCGACGGAGCCTTGCTGTCCAGATGAAATGGGTGCGTGTGCTCGGCCGCGCCGGGATGAAAGCGATACAGGGGCCAGTAGCCCGACCTCACTGCATCGTGCTGGTGCGTCATCGATGTTCGCATGTCGATCCCGTGCGCGATGCAGGTCGAGTAGGCGATGATCAGTGACGGTCCCGGCCACGCTTCGGCTTCGGCGAACGCCTTGACCGTCTGAATGTCGTTCGCTCCGATCGCGACCTGCGCGACGTACACGTCACCGTAGCGCCGCGCTTCGACACCGAGGTCCTTCTTCGCGTTGCGCTTCCCTGCTGACGCGAACTTCGCGACGGCGGCACGCGGGGTGGCCTTCGAGGCCTGCCCGCCCGTGTTCGAGTACACCTCGGTGTCGAGCACGAGCACGTTCACGTCGCGCCCCGACCCGAGCACGTGATCGAGACCGCCGGCGCCAATGTCGTACGCCCAACCGTCACCCCCGACGATCCACACGTTCTTGCGCACGAGCGTGCCCGTCAGGGGTGCGAGCTCACGGGCCCGCGCCGCGACCTCGGCATCGTCGTCGTCGACGAGCTGGGTGAGGCGGGTGTCGAGATCGGCCAGCCGAGACCGCTGCGCCGCAATGGTCGCATCGTCGACGGGGACCGCGGGGTCGACCGCGAGCACTGCGGACTCCAGATCCTCGCCGAGGACCGCGCCGAGCTCGGCGACAAGTCGTCGGGCGGTCGCGCTCTGACGGTCGAGGGCGATGCGCATGCCGAGCCCGAACTCGGCGTTGTCCTCGAACAGGGAGTTCGACCACGCCGGACCGCGCCCGGCGGCATCGGTGCCCCATGGGGTCGTCGGCAGGTTGCCGCCGTAGATCGACGAGCAGCCGGTCGCGTTCGCCACGAGCGCGCGGTCACCGAAGAGCTGGGTGAGCAGCTTGAGGTACGGGGTCTCACCGCACCCGGCGCAGGCCCCCGAGAACTCGAACAGCGGCTCGCGCGCCTGGGAGCCCTTGATTGAGGCCGGATCCAGGAGACCGTCGGGCACACCGTCGAGGTCCAGGAACGCGTCATACCGGGCCCGCTCCCGCTCGAGGTGCTCGGCGATGGGCTCCATGTCGATGGCCTTGTGCTTGGCCTCGGACTTCGACTTGGCCGGACACACGTCGACGCACACCCCACAGCCGGTGCAGTCGTCGGGCGCGACCTGGATCGTGAGCAGCAGACCCGGATGGTCGTGCGATCGGAACGGCTTGCTCGGCAGGGACTCGTCCGGGGAGCCGGCCCGCGACGAGCTGGTCGACGCAGGATCGTGGATCTTCATGCGGATCGCCGCGTGCGGACACACGAGCGCGCAGCGTGCGCAGTCGATGCAGATCTCGGGATCCCAGATCGGGATCTCGGCTGCGAGCGAGCGCTTCTCGACCCGGGCGGTCCCTGTCGGGAAGGTGCCGTCGACCGGGAGCGCGCTGACCGGCAACAGGTCACCTTCGCCGGCGAGAATGCGCGCGGTGACGCGCTGGACGAAGTCGGGCGCGTCGGCCGGCACCGCGGGCCGCCGACCGTGGGTGGCGGTGACCGCGGTCGGGACGACGAGTCGCGTCAGCGCCGCCGGCGTGGCGTCGATCGCGGCGAGGTTGGCGTCGACGACCGGACCGCCTCGCTTGCCGTACACACTGCGGACGGACGCGCGGATCGCGTCGAGCGCGGCGTCCAGTGGCAGCAGGTTCGTGAGCGAGAAGCAGCACACCTGCATCACCACGTTGATCTGGCCGGCGAGACCGGCCTCTCGGGCGACGCGATGCGCGTCGATCACGTGGACGTCGAGACCCTTCCCGAGGATCGACTCCTGCACTTCCCTCGGCAGACGGTCCCAGGTCGCGTCGACCGAGTACGGGCTGTTCAACAGGAAGGTCGCGCCGGGTGCGGCGACGCCGAGCACGTCGACGCGGTCGAGAAGGCCGAACTGGTGACACGCCACGAAGTCGGCGTCGCGTACGAGGTAGGTGGAGCGGATCGGCGCGTCGTCGAATCGGAGGTGCGACACGGTCATCGAACCCGACTTCTTGGAGTCGTACACGAAGTAGCCCTGCGCGTGGCGCTCGGTGTGCTCGCCGACGATCTTCACCGTCTGCTTGTTCGCTCCGACTGTCCCGTCGCTCCCGAGCCCGAAGAACACCGCCCGCAGCGCGGCCCGGTCGGTCGTGAAGGAGGGATCGACCGACAGGCTCGTGTGCGTCACGTCGTCGACGATCCCGACGGTGAAGCCATCACGCGGCTCGGGTGAGCCGAGCGATTCCAGCACCGCGCGCACCATCGCCGGCGTGAACTCCTTCGATGACAGGCCGTAGCGACCGCCGACGACGCGCGGCAGCGGGCGCACACCGCGGCTCGCGGCACCGGCGAGCGCAGCGACGACGTCGAGGCGCAGCGGCTCCCCGGGTGCGCCGGGCTCCTTGGTCCGGTCGAGCACCGCGACGGCGCGCACCGACTCGGGCAGGGTCCCGAGCACCGCGTCGACCGGGAACGGCCGGTAGAGGCGGACCTGGAGCACCCCGACCTTCTCGCCGGCCGCGACGAGGGCTTCGACAGCTTCCACCGCGGCGCCGATGCCCGAGCCCATGAGCACGACCACGCGCTCGGCATCGGGCGCCCCCGTGTACTCGACGAGGCCGTAGTGACGTCCGGTCTGCTCCGCGAGCCGGGCGAACGCGCCCTCGACGATCCCCGGGACCGCGTCCACGAACGGGTTCAGCGCCTCGCGCGCCTGGAAGAAGACGTCGGGGTTCTGGGCACTGCCCCGCAGGACCGGACGGTCGGGGTCGAGGGCCCGCCGCCGGTGGGCGGCGACCCACTCGTCGTCGACAAGAGCGGTCACGTCGGCGTCGGTCGGTGGGTGGACGGTCGCGATCTCGTGCGACGTCCGGAATCCGTCGAAGAAGTGGAGGAACGGCACCCGCGACTCGAGGGTGGCCGCGTGTGCGACGAGCGCGAGATCCGCCGCCTCCTGGACCGAGCCCGATGCGAGCATCGCCCATCCCGTCGTGCGGGCGGCCATCACGTCGCTGTGGTCTCCGAAGATCGAGAGCGCGTGCGTGGCGATCGAGCGGGCCGCGACGTGGATGACCGCGGGAGAGAGCTCGCCCGCAACCTTGAACATGTTCGGGAGCATCAGGAGCAGCCCCTGCGACGCGGTGAACGTGGTCGCGAGCGCACCGCGCGTGGTCGCACCGTGCAGGGTGCCGGCCGCGCCGGCTTCCGATTGCATCTCGACCACCTCGGGGACGGTGCCCCAGAGATTGGGCCGCCCGGCCGCGGCCCAGGCGTCGCAGTGCTCGGCCATCGGCGACGCAGGAGTGATCGGGTAGATCGCGATCACCTCGGAGCAGCGGTAGGCAACCCGCGCCGCTGCTTCGTTGCCGTCGAGGATCGCCCGAGTGCTCATCGCCCGCAAGGTTCGCCCGTCAAGCGGGCCCCGACAAGGGCCTGAAGTCACCTCTCCGTGGCGGCATAATCGGTGCGGGGGGCGACGAGGAACTCGTAGCGCCGGCGACGGACGTGGCGCTGCCACCAGCGATCGATCCGTTTGAGCCGATGCATCGTCACCCAGAGCGATGCTTCCTTGCGGTAGAGCGCCTCGAGCTCGCCCGCCTCGATCGGCTCGTCGAGATGCGGGTTGGCGGCGCCGAGCACTTGCGGGATCCACGCCTCGAGACCGTCCTTGTGCAGGTTCATGGCGAGATCCAGCAGGGTCCAGCGCGGCTCCGACCAGCGACCGATGATCTTCGGCACCGCCCGACGCTGGGTGGCCCGAACGATCCACGGGAGGGCCGCGATGAACATGTCGACGTCGAGCACCGTCCGGCCCGACTCGTCCCACATGAACGGGGTGTTGACGTCCATGTTCACGGCCCGCCCGTCGGTCCAGGCCCAGTTCGTCAGCTGGGCGTCGATGCCCGTGCGGCCGTCGGTGCAGGCCAGCACCGCGTCAACGACGGCAGGGATCAGAGGATGCCCGACTTCCGGGTCGGCGGCGCGCAGCACCTGGGGGCCGAGCAGCGTCGCGTCGAGCGCGGGCTGGACCAGGTAGCCGACCACGGAGCCGCCGGATCGCTCGAGGGAACGGACGTCGGTGTCGACCACCGCGACACCGGA
This sequence comes from Acidimicrobiia bacterium, assembly GCA_022865365.1. Classification (GTDB taxonomy): domain Bacteria; phylum Actinomycetota; class Acidimicrobiia; order IMCC26256; family PALSA-555; genus JALHSW01. Next base: position 9,926 of record JALHSW010000031.1, read on the forward strand.
GGCGGTGAGCCGCGCGAGGTACTCCTCGACGAGCGCGGCGTACTCGCGGTAGGCAGCCATGCCGGCGAAGGGCGGGAGCCGCTTGCACGCCCAGACCGGTGCGGCCGCGGGCCAGCCGACCGCGACCGACACCTCGCCGTAGCCGAGCACGGTGAGCTCACCGTGATCGTCGGTGTCGAGCGCTCGCCCGATCGCGGCCTCGACCCGCTCCAGATCGGCGTCGGAGATGGCGGGCACCTCCGCCAACCTACCCAGCGCAGGCGCGGAGCGAGTCCCTAGAGTCTTCTGGGATGTGTGACACCGTCGCCACGGTCGGCCCCCGCGGGGCCCTCTTCGCCAAGAACTCCGACCGGCCACCGACCGAGCCGCAGGTTCTCGAGTGGCACCCCGACCGTCGGGCCGCTTCGTCACTCGCGACCCAGTACCTCGAGATCCCCGACGCCCCGACCCACGGCGTCGTCCTCTCGCGCCCAACCTGGCTGTTCGGTGCCGAGCACGGCGTGAACGAGCACGGCCTGGCGATCGGCAACGAGCGCGTCTACAGCCGCCGCGACCTGTCGGGTCCCGCCGCGCTGATCGGCATGGACCTCGTGCGCCTCACCCTCGAGCGCGCCCGCGACGCCGACGAGGGGCTCGACGTGCTGACAACGCTGCTCGAACGGCATGGTCAGGGCGGCAGCGGCGATCCCGACCACGACGACCCCTACGACTCGTCGTTCCTCCTGTGCGACCGCCGGGGCGGGTGGGTCCTCGAGACGTCGGGACGCGAGTGGGCTGCGGAGCCGATCACCGAGCGTGCCGCGATCTCCAATCGCTACACCGTCGACACCCGCTGGACGCGGGCATCGGCTGGTTTGGCGCCCGGCACGCCGGTCGACGACTGGCACGAGCCCACCGTCGACACGCGCCTGGCTGACGGCCGGTTGGCTGTGACCACCGCGTGCGTGCTCGGCGACCCCGACCCGGCAGCCGCGGTCGCGACCCTGCGGCACCACGGCACCACCCCATGGGGCGCGCCGGGGCGTCACGACGCGCCGGTCGCGCCTCCGGCCGAGCTGGGTGACGACCTCGCGGGCGTCACCGTCTGCATGCACATCCCCGGCTTCCAGGCGACCACCGCATCGATGGTGTGCGAGCTCCCGCTCGACGGCGGCCCCCTGCGGGTGTGGGCGTGCCTCGGCTCGCCGTGCGTCGGCGTCTTCGTGCCGTTCATGGTGCCGATCGTTCCCGAGTTCCTCGCAGACGCGGCTCAGTGGGAACGTACCGCCGCGCTGCGCGACCGCATCGACGCCGACCACGACGCGCTCTCGCCCGTGCGCGCCATCCTCGACCCGCTCGAGCTCGAGCTGTGGCAGGAGGCCGACACCCTCGTTGGCGCAGCGGCCGACGCATGGCACCAGTTCGGGGCGACAAGCGGCACACGGATCGAGCAGGCCTTCACCGACCTCGGCGTGTAGCCCTGCTCGGCGAAGTCGTCGTCGTAGGCGAGCGCCCGCTCGGGAGTTAGGTCGCCTTGATGAGTCGGGCGCAGAGCATCCTGGAGATGTTCAACAGGAGCTTGGCGGCGACGACGGCGTCCTCGGCGATCATCTTCCGGAGCGTCCCCGCGCTGAGGCTCAACACGCGGACAGCGTCGGTCGCCGCGTAGATGTCGAGCCCGCGTGGACGTTCCAACAGGAATGCCATCTCGCCGAACACGTCGCCCCTACTGAGCACGGCGACCACGCGCTCCTCGTCACGGACCTCGAGCGTGCCGCCGAGCACGACGAAGACGTTGCGCGCGGCACCACCCTTCTTGAGCACCTGATCGCCCGCGTCGCACTCGATGATGTTGCTCCGCGCCAGGCACCGCTCTTCCTCGTCGTCGGTGAACCCGTCGAACGCCGAGATTCCCTCGTGTTCGAGCTGTTCCAGCGCCTGGTGAACCTCGGCCCGATACTCCCCCGACGCGAGCAGCATCGGGCTCAGCACCGCGCCGCCGCCCGACAGGATCGGCTCGAAACAGCGCGGCATCGCCGGCGGTTCGACACCCGATGTTCCGCCCACGCCCAGCAGAGCATCGGCGCCCTGCGGGAAGCTGACGAGCGGGATGAGGTATCCGGCCTCGGCGCTGTTGATGTTCTTGTCAGCGTAGGTGCGATGACCCATACCCAGGTAGAGCGACAGGAGATGCGGTTCACACGCGCCGAACACGATGCGGACGTCGTGGCCGCCGACAAGATCACTCGAGCGCGCGATCAGGTCTTCGACGAGCCCGGTACCCCGGTACTTCGGCACCACCATGAGACGCTCGCCCACCGCCATGAGCTCCACCGGGAGCTCATCGAGGAAGGAGCGCAGGCTGTACTGCCGGATCTGGCGATCCGAGAAGTGATCGCCACCCCAGGTCAGACGCCCGGTCGCGACGACCTCGTCGCCTTCGCGGGCGAAGAAGATCCAGCTGTGCTCGTCCTCGGCCTCGACGAGCCGACGATTCACGTGATCGGCGGTGCCTTGATAGCGGCCCATCTCTTCGACGTAGACGGAGTAGCGGAAGCGGTAGACCGCGTCCAGTTCCGCTGCGGTCTCTGCCTTCCCGAACGTGAACGCCACGAACCGATCATGCCCCTTTTTACGCACCGCGTGTCACGCCGCCGACCGGTGGCGTAGGTCGCGTGTCGACGAGGCGAGGCGACGACGACATGGCCAGGGTGCATCAGAATTTCGGCGGACCCGACCGTTCCGTTCTCAGTTGCCCGGACCGTTCGAGCTCGGGAACGCGACGTCGAGGGTGGCGTCGCACACCCGCCACGAGCCATCGTCCTTCGCCACATCGAGCACGATCCGGTGGTGCACGCCTCCCGTGTCGATCGTCCCTCCCACGTAGCCCACATCGTTCGTGATGCTGCTCTGGTCGAGGTCGTAGCTCTCGATCGACCCGTCTGCCTCGAGCTGCACTGCCAGCGTACGAGCGGACTCGTACGGACTCGCGACGCAGAGCTGCGCGCTGGCCACCTGGTACTCGCGATCACGCAAGTGACCGAGGAAGTCATTCGAGGCATCCACCGGCGCGGTGACGAGGTTGAAGACGAAGATCACGACGACGACGATCACGATCCCCACGAGCACCATGAAGGCGACGACACCTCCCACGAGCCACCAGACCCATCGCAGGCTCTTCGGCGCGCCCGGCTGACGAACCGGCGCGGCCCACGCGGCA
>JALHSW010000374.1 GCA_022865365.1 Acidimicrobiia bacterium
CGCGCCGCTCTCGGGAGGGAGGAGTCGCTCTGTCAGACTGAGGCGCAGAAGCTCGCCGACGAGAGGCGCAAGCATTGAAGCTCGTGACCGGGGTTCCTTCCGTACGGCGAGCGCAGGCGCGCACGAAGTGGCGACCGATCCAGCGGACTGCGCTGCTCATGGCATTGCTGGTCGCGGTCGTCACCGTGCCGACCATGCTCGGCGGGGGCGACGTCGCGGGGGCGGGGGCCACGCCGGACTCCGGCGCGCCGATGCTCGACCGCCTCGTCGCCGCCTACCACGAACCCGGCATCGACCCGTCGCGGCGCGCCTGGAGCGAGCTCCTGGCCGACGACGGCTTCGCCACCGAGCCCGTTGACGTCCTCGAGTTCGTGAAGCTCGAACGCTCGCACGGGGCCAAGGCGCGCTACGACCGGTACGTGACGGCGCTCACCACGGCGCTCGACCCGCGGGGCGCCGCCATGATCACGGTGAACGACACCCTGCGCCCGGGGCTCGGGGGCTTGCCCGGCTATGCCGACGGCGTGTCGTGGCTCGCTCGCTTCCCGTCGCTGCGCGCTTACGTCGACACGGTCCTTGACCGCCGCGTGGTGGCGGCGAGCCGGCAACGCCGGAGCGCCGTCGCCGAAGCACAGACGCTCGTCGGACCCAACGCGGTTCCGGACCTCGTCCAGAACCTGCCACCCAACACTCCTGCGTCCGCTTTCCCGAGCACCCGGGTGCAGGGCAAGACGCCCGGGCAGATCGTCGACGCACTGCTCGCGATCTACCCCGACGGCGGCGCCGACCCGACCCGTGCGACCCTCGAGTTCTTGACGCGCTACCGGGGCTTCACCGATCAGCCGCTCACCTACATCAACCTCTACGAGTTCGGCCCGGAGACGGGCGGAGCGGCCTCGCTCAACGAGTACAACGCGGGCGCGCTGCCGATCGTGCTCGCACACGGCGCCCGCCCGAAGTCGCTGGTGAACATCACCCACGATCTCGTGGGCCCGACCGCGTGGAGCCGGTTCATCGTGGTGAGCTGGCCGAGCTTCGCCGTGTTCACCGACCTACGCCTCGACCCGGCCTATGTCGAGGCGCAGACGTCGCGCGTCGTGTCGGCAAAGACCTATGGCAACCTGGTCACGATTTCCCGCTGATCCCGACCTGGCCGCTCCCGCGGCTCACCCAGACGCACAGGAGATCGGCGGCCGTCCGCCGATCGACGTCGCTCGACCCCTGGCGCACCACAGGACTCGCCGGCAGCGGCGCGAACGACTCCACCGGAAGCGATGTGTTCGTGCCCGAGCGATCGACGTGGCCATCGCGATTGCGCCCCAGAAGGTGCTCATGCGGCAGCTGCTCCTGCTGCGTGACACGTTCAGTCGTCCTCCGCCGCGCCCCGTGTTCGCCCCGCCCCGCGGAGCAGTGTGATGCCGAACAGGATCGCGACGACGCCGATCACGGCCCACACCGCCTGACCGCTCATGAACGAGCCGCCGACCCATCCGACGCCTTGGCCGAACCACAGCGCGCCCACCAGGCACAGCACGACACCGATCACCAATCGTGCCCGCACGTGCATCTCCCCATGGACGGCTGTTCTGCGCGAGACGTTACGACGTCATACCGGCTCTTCGCGTTTGGCGGGGAGGGTGGCCTGGATCATGTGGTGACGCCGCGGGCTCAGCTGGTGTCGGGGGGTGGTGCCCGTCCGGGTGCTTCGAGCCACCAGCCTGTGTGGTGTGAGCCTTGGAGTTGGTAGTGCTTGTGGGTGATGAGGTCGTGGTGGTGGGCGCAGATGCGGACTTCGGTCTCGGGGGAGCTGATGCCGTGGTCGGTGACGCGGGTGGTGTGGTGGATCTCGAGGCCGTCGGTGGCGTGACAGCCTTCGATACGACAGCAGGGGTCGCGCCATTCGATGGCAGCTTTGAGGTA
>JALHSW010000375.1 GCA_022865365.1 Acidimicrobiia bacterium
GACGCGGTAGAACCCTCCGATGCAGTTCTCGATGATCTTCGAAGCCCAGATGGCCGAGGCGACGCCGGCGAATGAGCAGCGGGTGATCCGGGACTGCGTCGAGCAGGCCGTCTACGCCGAGGAGATGGGCTTCGACCGCGTCTGGGCCGTCGAGCACCACTCGTTGAAGTGGTACGCGCACATGAGCGCGCCGGAGATCTTCCTCACCTGGGTCGCGGCGCGCACCTCACGGATCCGCATCGGCCACGGCGTCGTGTGCATGCCGTTCAACTACAACCATCCGATCCGGGTGGGAGAGCGGGCCGCGATGCTCGACGTCCTGTCGGGCGGCCGGCTCGACCTCGGTGCGGGGCGGGGTGCGACGCTCCAGGAGATGTCGGCGATGGGTGTCGACCCCGACCGTACGTACGCGGAGGTCGAGGAAGCGCTGCGCATGATCGGCAGCATGTGGCGCGGTGACGACGGCGAGGGCTTCCACTGGCACGGCGAGCTGCTGCAGGTCGATGACCACCCGATCCTCCCGCGCCCGGTGCAGATGCCGCACCCGCCGCTCTACCTCGCGTGCACCAAGCGCGACACGGTGGCGCTCGCGGCGGAGTACGGCATCGGCGCACTGGTGCTCGGCTTCTCGGGGCCCGACGACGTCGCCGGGTTGCACAAGATCTACGCCGAGACGATCGAGTCGCGCAGTGGAAAGCGGTTCGTGTCGTCGGTGGTGAACGACCACTTCGCCGCGCTCTGCCCGACGATCGTGCTCGACGACGCGGCGCAGGCATTGCAGGTGGGTGCGCGCGGACAGCGCTTCTTCGCCGAGGCGATCGCGCACTGGTACGGCAGCGGACCCGAGCCGTCGGCCGGGGCTGAGGACGACGACCAGATCGCCGAGATCGAGCGATCCGAGGAACGCATGGTCGCGAAGCTCCACGAGATGGAGATCCCGGTTCGCCCGAACTCCACCTCGACGTTCAACCTCGTCGAGCACGCCTACGGCGACTGGCGAGACGCGATCGCCTACGCCGAGCGTCTGCGTGATGCCGGCGCCGACGAGATCATGTGCCTGATCCAGATGGGCACCGTGCCCCATGCTGCGTGCATGGAGACGATCCGCCAGTGGGGCGAGCACGTCATCCCGCACCTCTCCTGAGACCGCATCGTTCTTGCGTCAGTTGTAGGCGGTATACGCCTACAACTGACGCCGAAACGATGTTGCGAGCTCGCTGAGGAGGAGCGCTTCGCTCTTCATGAGGCTCTGCCAGTCGGCGAGATGCAGGCTCTCGTCCTCACCGTGGATGCGACTCCCGGGGTCGGCGGGACCGAGCAGCAGGGCCGGGATACCGCCGAACGCCTCGGCGAACGGCTTCACGAACGGGATGCTCCCACCGACGCCCATGAAGACGGGCGGCTTCCCGAACCCGGCTTCGAGCGCTCGCTCGACGGCGTCGAACGCCCAGCCCTCGGGCTCACAGGTCCACGCCGGCGCGACCTCATGCGTCTCGAAGGTGAACTCGAGTCCCCAGGGCGCGTTCGCCTCGAGGTGCCGGCGAACGAGGTCGTTGCACCGGTTCGGGTCCTGGCCCGGGGCGACGCGCAGGCTCAAGCGCGCGGAGGCCTGGGCGACGACCTGGTTCGACGACCCCTCGATCGGGTGGGAGTCGAAGCCGATCACGGTGAGCGCGGGGCGGAACCAGAGTCGCTCGAAGATCGACACGTTCGGGTCGCCCGCGAGCTCGACGCCGTCACGGAGCCCCCACGCGTGGCACAGGCCGTCGGTGTTGACGGTGAGTGCGTCGAGCCGCTCGCGCTCACGTGGGGTGAGCGGGCGCACGTCGTCGAAGTAGCCGGGGATGGCGATGTCGCCGTGTTCGTCGACGAGCGAGGCGAGCAGCAGGGCGAGCCCCATCGCGGGGTCGGGGACCGCGCCCCCGGCCATGCCCGAGTGCACCGGGCCGTCGAGGGCGCGCAGCGTCACGTCGCCGCCCGCGAGCCCGCGCAGGGAGTACGTGAGGCCGGGCGTACCGACGCTCCAGTTCCCTGCGTCGGCGAGGA
>JALHSW010000376.1 GCA_022865365.1 Acidimicrobiia bacterium
GGCGAAGAAGCCCGCGGCGAAGAAGCCCGCGGCGAAGAAGCCCGCGGCGAAGAAGCCCGCGGCGAAGAAGCCCGCGGCGAAGAAGCCCGCGGCGAAGAAGCCCGCGGCGAAGAAGCCCGCGGCCAAGGCCGCCGCGAAGAAGAAGTAGCGGCGCCGCCGGATGGGGCGCTCGAGCACGGGCCGTGTTGTCGCGATCGTCGTCGCCGCCGGCCAGGGTGAGCGCTTCGGTGCACCGAAGCAGTTCCTCACCGTGGGCGACCAACGCCTCGTGGACCGCGCCGTGGCTGTCGCCGGCGCGGCATGTGACGAGGTCGTCGTGGTCCTCCCCGAAGGACGCGTCTGGGACGGCGCGCCTGTCGCGGCCGCAGTTGCGGGAGGGCGCACGCGATCCGAGTCGGTTCGCGCCGGGCTGGAAGCCCTCGCTCCCGACGCCGAGATCGCGGTCGTGCACGACGCCGCACGTCCGCTCGCCACTCCCGAGCTGTTCGAGCTCGTGATCGACGCCGTGCGAGCCGGCGCTGACGCGGCGGTCCCGGCCCTGCCGGTCGCCGACACGCTCAAGCGGGTCGACGGTGATCAAGTCGTGGGCACCGTCGACCGCGACGGGTTGGTCGCGGTGCAGACGCCGCAGGCGTTCCTGGTCGCGGCGTTGCGAGCCGCCCACACTGGCGACGTCGACGCGACCGACGATGCCGTCCTCGTCGAGGCCGCCGGGGGCACGGTCGTCGTCGTCGGCGGCGATCCGCGCAACCTCAAAGTCACGAACGTCGCCGATGTCGCCGTGGTCGAGGCGTTACTCGCCGTCCTTCCCGGGAAAGGCGCGCCCTGATGGACGTGCGGGTCGGTCTCGGGTTCGACGTCCACGCGTTCGGCGGAGTCGGCCCCCTCGTCCTCGGTGGCATCACGATCCCGGGAGCCCCCGGGCTCGTCGGCCACTCTGACGCTGATGTCGTCGCGCACGCCGTCGCGGACGCGCTCCTCGGCGCGGCCGGCCTTCCCGACCTGGGCACGCTGTTCCCTGCATCCGACGACCAATACCGTGGTGTGTCGTCGATCATCCTGCTCGGCGACGTCGCGACCCGAGTCGACGGCGCCGGCTGGCGGGTCGGCAACGTCGATGTCGTGGTCGCAGCGGAGCAGCCACGGCTTGCCGAGCACATCGGCGCGATGGCCACCTTGCTCGGGTCGACGATCGGCGGTGCCGTGTCGGTGAAGCCGAAGCGGACCGAAGGCGTCGGCGCCGTCGGTCGGGGCGAAGGGATCGCGGCGTGGGCCGTCGCGCTGGTGCTGTCGTAGCCTTCCTTCGATGACGGTGCGCATCTACGACACGCTCGAGCGCAGGAAGGTCGAGCTGACCCAGCGCGACCCGGGCCGGGTGTCGATCTACGTGTGCGGCCCGACCGTCTACGACGTGCCGCACGTTGGGCACGGGCGGACGGCGGTGGTGTACGACGTGATCCGTCGCTACCTCGAGTGGCGCGGGCTCGACGTGATGTTCATCAGCAATGTCACCGACGTCGAGGACAAGATCATCGCCCGGGCCGCGGAGGCGGGGTCGACTGAGTCGGAGATCGCGCAGCGATTCGAGGGCGCGTACTGGACCGAGATGGACCGGCTCGGCGTGCGCCGTCCGGATGCCATGCCGCGGGCCACCGAGTACATCGCGCCGATGCTCGACCTCATCGGTCAGCTCGTGACCGATGGTCACGCCTACGCCGTCGAGGGCCAGGGCGTCTACTTCGACGTGGTCTCGTTCCCTGGCTACGGCGCGCTCCCGCACCGCAGCCTCGAGCAGCTGCTCGGGTCGGCCGGAGCGCGCGTTGAGGTCGACGAGGCCAAGCGAAGCCCCGTCGACTTCGCGCTGTGGAAGGCGGCGAAGCCGGGGGAGCCCGCGTGGGACTCCCCCTGGGGGTCGGGCCGCCCGGGCTGGCACATCGAGTGCTCGGCGATGTCGCTCGATCTGCTCGGCGACGGGTTCGACCTCCACGGCGCCGGCGACGATCTCGTGTTCCCCCACAACGAGAACGAGCGCGCCCAGGCCGAGGGGGCGGGGCATGCGTTCGCCCGCCACTGGATCCACTCCGGGATGGTCGAGATCAGCGGCGAGAAGATGTCGAAGTCGCTCGGGAACTTCCGAACTCTCGCCGCGGCGCTCGACGCGCACGGTGCCCGCGCCTTCCGGCTGGCGGTGCTGCAGACGCACTATCGCAAGGCGATGGAACTGGGGGACGACGAGCTCACCACGGCCGCAAGTGGCGTCGCGAGGCTCGACGCGCTGGCTCGTCGAGCCGGTGGCGCCGGGATCGGTCCGGCCGGGGCACCGATCGATGACGACCGACGAGACCGCTTCGCGCGGTCGATGGACGACGACTTCGGCACCCCTGGAGCGACGGCAGTGGTGTTCGACGCCGTGGGCTCCGCGAACCAAGCGATCGACGCGGGCGACGCGGCGCGCGCGGCGTCACTCTTCGCGACGGTGACCGAGCTTGCGGGAGTTCTCGGATTGACGATCGCTGCGGGTACCGGCGACGACGCGGGGATCGACGCGCTTGTCGCCGAACGCGACGCCGCCCGCGCCGCCCGCGATTTCGCGACAGCCGACCGGATCCGTGACGAGCTCACGGGCCTGGGAATCACGCTCGAGGACGGGGCCGCCGGCACGATCTGGCACCGCTCGTGAGCAACCCAAAGGGTGGTCTCGGCGGCGACGTCGTGCCAGGGCGCCGGGCGGTGCGCGAGCTGCTGGTGGCGGGGAAGCGGCACGTCCGGACGTTGTTCGTGGCGCGCGACCGCGACCAGAGCGATGTGCTCGAGGAGATCGTCGAGCTGGCGGGCCATGCCGGCGTGTCAGCGCGCTTCGTCGATCGCGCCCGAATCGCTCGAGAGTCGCGCATCGAGTCCCATCAGGGCGTGGTCGCGCTCGCGGCGCCGGTCCCGGCGGTGTCGCTCGGGGCGCTCTGCGGCACCCACGCTGCGTTTCTCGTCGCCGTCGACGGCGTCACCGACCCCCAGAACCTCGGCGCGATCCTGCGCACCGCGGAGGTCGCCGGCGCCACCGGCGCGATCGTCCCTCGTCACCGGAGCGCGCTGCTCACGCCTGCCGCGGTGAAGACGGCCGCAGGGGCGGTCGAGCATCTGCCGATCGCGCTGGTCGCCGGGATGCCCGGCGCGCTCGAGCAGGCCGCGCGCGCCGGTGTGTGGAGCGTCGGCCTCGACGGCGATGGTCCGACGCCTATCCACGAGCTGCCCGTGGCCGACGCCCCCGTTGTGCTCGTCCTCGGCGCCGAGGGGCGCGGTCTCTCGCGACTCGCGCGTGAGCGGTGCGATGTGCTCGCCCACATCCCGATGCACGGGCACCTCGCCTCGCTCAACGTCGCCGCCGCCGCTGCGGTCGCGTGCTTCGAGCTCGCGCGCCGGCGCCACCAGTAGCCTGTTCGGGGCGCCGGGTTAGCTCAGCTGGTAGAGCACCGCTCTTGTAAAGCGGAAGTCGTCGGTTCGAGTCCGACACCCGGCTCGGATCGCGCCCGTGCGCACGGGAGTGGGTGCAGTCGCGGCCGGTCTCCGGTCGGGTTCGCGGTCGGTTCCTGGTCGAGCGTCACGAGCACCGCAAAGGGTCGGAGCGCGATATCCCCAGGTTCTCGGGCCATGGCGGCAATACTCGTCGCCCGATGGAGATCACGGCGCGCGATCGTGCCATCCTCGATTTCGAACGAGCCTGGTGGCGCCTTCCCGGCCCCAAGGAAGCGCAGATCCGCGCGCGGCTCGACATGTCCGGCACTCGCTACTATCGACGTCTCGGCGAGCTCATGGATTCGCCCGCCGCCCTCGCGTATGACCCCCTCACCGTGAAGCGCCTGCGCCGTTACCGCGACCTCCGTCGGAGGGCCCGCTTCGAAGGCCGTCGCGCGGATCCGGGCTCCCGATGACGGCGCTCGCCTTTCCCCGCCGCCGGACCGTCGCGGCCGACTTCGTGCTCCGTACCGCGGCGCGTGGGGCGATCCTCGTGGGCGTCGCGGTCGTCGTCGGGATCGTCCTGCTCCAGGTGATCGACAAGGGCGGCAGCGGAGGCGGCGGCGCCGTCCCCACGCCCTCGGGCGGTCAGACGAACGGGCCCACGACATCGACGACCAGCGACGAGGGGCGTCCGCCGGGCGAGGTTCGGGTACTGGTGGAGAACGGGTCGGGTCTCAGCCAGGCTGCCGCGACGCTCGCCAACGAGCTGCGCGGCACGGGCTACGCGATCGCCGGAACCGGGAACGCAGCCATCCAGACGGGGACCACCGTGGCCTGTCGGGCCGGCTTCGAGAAGGAAGCCGACGCCCTGGTGCAGTCGCTCGGCGCTGGTGTCAACGCGGCCGAGTTCCCCGCGACGCCACCGACCGGGGCGGAGAACGCGGACTGCATCGTCATCAAGGGTTCGTAGCGCGTCTGCGTCGCCCGCGCGCCGCACTGCATGACCTCGCGGCCGCGCTCGAGCGCTAGCCGGCGGAACGGATCTGGTCGTCGAGCCAGTCGCTCGGGGTGCGTGCGCCGGCGAGCGCGCGCAGGCGCGCGCCGCGCGCTGCTCGTTCGTCGCGGTTCATGCCGAGTGCGGTGTGCAATGCGCCTGCGGCCTGGTCGACGTCATACGGGTGGATCCGCAGCGCCGCTTCACCCAGCTCGTCCCACGCGCCCGCTTCGGGCGAGAGGCACAGCACCCCGTCACGCTCGTTGAGCAGCGGTCCTTCTTTGGCGACGAGGTTGAGGCCGTCCTTGATCGGATTCACGAGCAGCGCGTCGTAGCGGAGCAACGCGGCCACCGTGCTCGGGAAGTCGTCCCGGGCGTCGAGTACCACGGGCTGCCAGTCGGACGTCCCCCAGCGTTCGTTGACGCGTTGCGCGGCCTGCTCGACCTCGTTGCGGTACGCGAGATACTCCGGCATCGTCTCGCGCGACGCGTTGAGGCGCGCCACGAAGATGACCCGTTCTCTCCATGCCCGATGCTCGGCCAGCATCGTGTCGAAGGCGTGGAAGCCCCGCACGATGTTCTTCGAGGGGTCGATCCGGTCGACCCGCAGCAGAAGTGCACGGTCACCGACGGTGTCCGCGAGCGCGGTCGATGCCGCGGCCGTGGCCGGCGACGCCGCCACCGTGGCGAGGGCATCGGGATCGGGTCCGAGCGACGCGACGAACGTCGGAGCGATCTCGGCCTCGGCCCCCAGGATCTCGCGTGCCGAGGCCGAGTAGGCGTTCGCCCAACGCGCCGAGTGGAAGCCGCACGGCACGGTGGCCATCGAAGCGCAGATCTGCTCGGCGATGTCGGTCGGCAGCACGCGGATCGAGTTCGGGCCGCAGAAGGCAGTGTGTGTGAAGTGGGCGATCCGGAGGTCGGGTCTGCTTCGTCGCAGCATCCCCGGGACGAGCGCGAGCTGGTAGTCCTGGACGAGCACGACCGCGCCATCGGCGGCGACATCGGCCACGGCACTCGCGAAGGCCAGGTTGACGCTCGAGTACGCGTCCCACGCCTCTCGGAATCGGCGGTCGAATCGCGGGCGCCGGGGGAGATCGAAGAGTCCGTGGTGCAGAAACCACAGCGTCCCGTTCGAGACGACGTCGTAGTACAGGCGGTACGTGCTCGGATCGAGGTCGAGCAGCGTGAGTGAGACACCGGACGCGTCGACTGCACCGCCGCGCACTGCGGCGCGGTCGTCGTCGTCGACTGCGGCGGCGATCCACGCCGCGTCGCTCCCGGCCGCGCCTGACGTGAGGAGCGGTCCGAGGGACGACGCGACGCCACCGGAGCCGATGCGGGCGTCGAAGCTGCCGTCGGGTCGCGCCACAAACCGGTATGGGCCCCGGTTCGAGACGACGACGGTCATGATCTCGTCGCGGACCGGGGCTCGTCGTTGCCGAGCCGGCCGAACAACGTGAGCCAGTCCGCGAGCTCGCGGGTGCAGAGGAAGTTGTCGCGCACGTGCTCCCGGCCCTGTGCACCCATCGCCTCGGACCCGACCGGGTCGGCAAGGAGATCGATGATGCGGCTCGCGCACTCCTCGACCGAGTCGACGAGGTAGCCGTCGTACCCCTCGCGGATCTGGAGCGTGATCCCGCCGGCTCGACCACCGACGACCGGTCGACCTTTCCAAAGCGCTTCGCTCACCGTCAGACCAAACCCTTCGCGCAGCGACTTCTGCACCATGACGCTGGCCATGCGCTGGAACGCGTTGATCTGGACCGCGCCCACCTGGTGGAGGTTCGACAGGAGATGGATGTTGCGGTCGCCGCCGCGTGCGGCCTCGACGGCTTCCCAGACGCGAAATCCCTCCGGGTCGTCGGTCGCCATCGACCCCGCCAGCACGAGCTGCGCGTCGGGGATCTGCCTGCGGACGATCTGGAACGCCTCGAGCACCCCGACTGGGTCCTTCCACGGGTCGAAGCGGCTGACCTGGCAGACGATCGGGCGGTGCGGATCGATGCCGTACTGCTTGGTGATCTCGGTGCAGAACGGCATCGCGAGCTCGAGGTTCTTCACCGAGAGTGGGTCGATGCACGGGGGCGCGTGAACGACGCGCGCCATGTTCAGCGAGTCGGGGACGAACTCGGGCATGGTCCAGACCGAAGCGTCGTGCTGCTCGACGAAGGGGCGGAAGAACTCCCAGACCTCGGGGTTCGCCGCAGTCAGGTCGATGTGACAGCGCCAGATCCATTTCGTGGTGGCCCGGCCGATCTTCTTGTCGCGGAGAAAGCTCAAGAGAGCGGCGGGCTGTGGGTCGTGGACGACGACGTAGTCCCAGCCGTCTCCGAGCGCGAGCGCGTTGTCGAGCACGCGTTCGAGGTATGTGCGCTGCATCGAGGTCGTCCACTCGATGTCGGCACCCTGCAACGCGTTGTGCACGTGCTTGGTGATCGAGAAGAACTCGTCGCTGCCCTGCATCACCTGCCACTCGGCGTCGATGCCGAGACTACGGAGGAGCGGCACGTGCGTTGCCAGCAGCTCGGCGACCCCACCGCCGTACGCAGTGGCGTTGATGTGGAGGACGCGCGCCCCACGGAACGGTTCGGCGAGCTCTCGGATGCGCTCGACTGTGGCGCCGCCGACCACGTCGGTGAAGTCGACGAGCTCCTTCTCGAGGAGGGGGACGCGCTCCAGCATGGAGTTCCTAGGCCTCGGGGGTCGCAACAGCGCTGGTGGGCGAACCGCCGTCCATCGCGGCCAATCTATTCCCGTGCCTTCCGCAGTTGCGTGTCCGGACAAGTTCCGCGGGACCTTGTCGGCCGCCGACGCAGCGGCGGCCATGGCTCGTGGCCTGCGCACCGCAGGGTTCGATTCCGTTGCCGAGGTGCCGATGGCGGATGGGGGAGAGGGCACGCTCGACGCGCTGCTCGCGGCCCGGGGCGGGTCGCGCCGCACGGTGCAGGTCACCGGTCCGCTCGGCGAACCGGTCGATGCCGACTACGGGCTGTTGCCCGACGGCACCGGGGTGGTCGAGATGGCCCAGGCGAGCGGGCTCGGTCTCGTCGCCCGCAACGATCCACTGCGTGCGTCGACCCGTGGGACGGGCGAGCTGATCGCCGCGGTGTGCCGGGGCGGTGCCCGTCGGATCCTTGTCGCGGCAGGCGGTTCCGCGACCACCGATGGCGGTCTCGCCGCAGTCGAGGCGCTCGGTTGGTCGCTCGGGGGGATCGAGGTGTCGGTGGCGTGTGACGTTGCCACTCCGTTCCTCGAGGCGGCGCGGATCTTCGGGCCCCAGAAGGGGGCGAGCAACGCGCAGATCGAGCTGCTCAGCCGCAGCCTCGCGAGCGTCGCGGATGTCTACCTCCGGCGCACCGGTGTCGACGTGACTGCCGTCGAAGGTGGCGGCGCGGCCGGTGGCTTGGCGGGCGGGCTCGCGGCGATCGGCGCCCGGCTCGAGCCTGGGTTCGAGATCGTGGCGCACGCTGCGGGGCTGGAGGAAATCCTCGACGACGTGGATCTCGTCGTCACCGGCGAGGGCAAGACCGACGCCGCGAGCTTCGACGGCAAGGTCGTCGGTGGGGTGCTCGAGTGGGCTGCCGAGCTGGGCATCGCGCACCGGGCGGTCATCGCGGGCCAGATCACCGACGAGGCGCACGAGGAGCTCAGCGTCCTCGGCGCGAAGGGGTATGCGCTCGTCGACCGCGTGTGGCAGTCGGGCGAGGCGTTCGTGCGGGCCGCGCTGCTCGTAGAGGAAGCCGCGCTCGAAGCCGGCCGCGCCGCGTTGGCCTGATCGCGCGTCGGACGCGGCCAGGTCAGACGCGGCCGCGTCAGACGTGGAAGGTCTGGTCCTCGCCGGGGGCAGGGACCTCGACGATGGGTTCGGCGCGGTCGTCGAACTCGGTGCGCAGGGCGCGTGACATGACGGCGTGCATGTCATACAGCGTCGTGATGTAGGTGAGCTCGACGATCTCTTCGTCGGCGAGGGTGCCCCGGAGCGCGTCGAACACGCCGTCGGACACGCGGCCGCCGTCGTACACGAGCGCGTCGGTGTACGCGAGCACGGCCCGCTCGATCGGCGAGAAGCACTCGGCGACCTGCCACGACGGGATCGCCGCGATCTTCTCTTCCGGGATCCCCGCGGTTCGACATGACTTGCAATGCTGCGAGAAGACGAATTGGCTTCCCCGTGCCCAACCGACGCGCGTCTGGCCGAGCTCCCGCAGCTGAGGGTCGAGACGCCGCCGCGGGCTCTGGTAGAGCGCGAAGCCACCGACTGCGTGATCGAACACGTCGGGGACGAGCGCGAAGACCGTCCACCAGTCGCCGGGCGCACCCGTTGCGGTGCCGGGCTCCGCGACAGGATCGCGCTCGGGTCCGAACATGAGGTCATAGAGCGGGACGACAGAAGGTGCGGCGTCACTGCGGGGCACCTGGCGCAAGCGGGGCATGAGGACCTTCCTGAATGGGGAGCGTGCCTGAATGGGGAGCGTGCCTGAATGGAGTGTCGTTGCGAAGAGAGTCAGGCGCCGGGGTCAGGCACCGGGGTCAGGCGCTCGGATCGCGCCCGAACCGGGATCGATACTCGGGGATGGTCGCGATCGGTGGGCGCTCCCTCGTCTCGACCGGGATGAACACGGGTTCGTACGCGTCGTCGAACCGGGCCAGCGTCGTCGCGGGCTGCTCTGGCGAGACCCCGGCCCGGCGCAGGCCGGTCGACAGCACCTCCATCGCCTGGGGCGCGAGCTCGTCGAGGGTGCGGTTGCGGTGCTCGCGCACTCCCAGGTCGGCCTGCGCTATGGCGGCGACGCCCGATCGCTCGGCGACGTCGATGAGGAGGCCGATCTCGACACCCCAACCCTCGACGAACGGAACGGACTCGAGCAGGGCGCGTCGGCCCGCGTACTCGCCGCCCAGCGGCTGCACGATGCCGGCGAGGTGAGGGAACAGCGTCGAGAGCAGGGGGCGGGCGAGCAGCTCGGTGACGCGGCCACCGCCGCTGGGCTCACCGTGCAACGGGCGGCGGTAGTACCCCTTCACGAGGCCGATCGTGGCGTCGCGCAGGAGCGGCTCGACGAGGCCGGTGACGAAGTGGGGTCGGAAGTTCCGCACGTCGGCGTCGACCCAGCACACGATGTCGCCCTCGGTGACGAAGAGCGAGAGCCACAGGGCGTTCCCCTTGCCGGTGCCGCTGGGGAGGGCCGGGAGCACCTCGCCGACGGCGTGGACCTTGGCGCCCTCCCAGTGTGCGGCCTCGGCGGTGCCGTCGGTGGAGCCGTCGTCCATGACCACGACCTCGTCGACCAGCTGCGCTCGCTCCATCAGGTTGCGGCGGACGGAGGCGACGATGTGGCCGACCGTGGCCTCCTCGTCACGGGCGGGGAGGCAGACCGAGATGGTGACACCGAGGCTCGCCTTGAGCTCGGCGAGGGCGTGGGGGTCGGATCCGGCGCCGCTCGGGGAGTCAGGGTTCAGGGAGTCAGGGTTCAGGGAGTCAGACATTCGAGTGGAGCCTAGAAGCAGGGTGCTGCTATCGTCTTCGACAACGCGCTCATCGAGAGCGGCTGAGGGACAGGCCCGTTGACGCCGCGGCAACCAGCGAGCCGGAGCAATCCGGTGCGCCAGGTGCCAATGCCTGACCGATGAGCAGCTGAGAGCGGTCCTCCGCTCGAGGCGCTCCGAGCGCGTCGAGAAGGAGGGCGTGCCCCGTGGCCCGTCCTCACCGAATCGAGGCGTCGGATCGCGCTGCGAGCCGGCTCGGCGTCCTGAGAGCTGAGGAGGAGCCGAGATGGCTCATGTCGAGGCACTGCGGTGCCGGGAGTGTGCGAAGACCTTCCCGATCGCGCCGAGCTATACGTGTGAGTTCTGCTTCGGGCCGCTCGAGGTGGCGTACGACCGCGAGGCCGTGAAGGCGGCGATCTCCCGGGAGGCGATCGAGGCCGGGCCGCCGTCGATCTGGCGCTACGCACCGCTGTTGCCCGTCGACCCACCGGGTGACGCGACCCAACAGGTGGGATGGACGCCGCTCGTGCGGGCCGACCGGCTCGCGGCGGAGCTGGGCCTCGGTGAGGTGTGGGTGAAGGACGACACCCGCAACCCGACGAACTCGTTCAAGGACCGGGTCGTCGCGGTCGCGCTCGCCAAGGCACTCGAGTTCGGGCTCAAGACGTTCGCCTGCGCCTCGACCGGCAACCTCGCCAACGCGGTCGCCGCCGCGGCGGCGCGCGCCGGGCTGGCGAGCTACGTGTTCGTGCCCGCCGATCTCGAGCCGGCCAAGATCGTCGCCACGGCGATCTTCGGCGGGAACGTCGTCGCCGTCGACGGCAACTACGACGACGTGAATCGGCTGTGTGCCGAGGTCGCGTCGGAGCGCCCGTGGGCGTTCGCGAACGTGAACGTGCGACCGTTCTACGCCGAGGGCTCCAAGACGCTCGCGTTCGAGACGGCCGAGCAGCTCGGGTGGGAGACCCCCGATCATGTGGTGGTCCCCGTCGGGAGCGGATCACTGCTCACGAAGATCCGCAAGGGATTCGACGAGCTGCACGACGTCGGTCTGCTTGCCGACGCGCCGAAGGTGCGGGTCTCGGGTGCGCAGGCGAC
>JALHSW010000377.1 GCA_022865365.1 Acidimicrobiia bacterium
CGAACACGCAGAGGCAGCCGGTCATCAGCATCGTGTAGAGCCAGCCGATGCCCCCGATATGGGTGAACGGGAACACCATCGCGGCGCGGTCGTCGCCCGTGATCTCGAGTGCCTCGATCATGCCGACGGCAGAGGCCTTCACCGTCTGGTCGGTGTGCCGCGCGCCCTTCGGGTCCGCAGTCGTCCCCGACGTGTAGAAGATCCAGCGGACCGGGGCGTCAGCTGCTGTCGTGGGTGCGGGTGCGGGCGGGAGCGTCGCCGGGTCGCCTTCGGGCAAGTCCCGATCGACCACGAGCACCTCGAGACCCTTGAGGTCTGCGGCGATCGCGCGTGCTTCGTCGGCGAACGCGCGGCCGCGCCACTCGCCGGGAACCACGACCAGCTTTGCCTTGGTCTGCTCGGCGATGAAGCGCATCTCGCGTGGTCCCAGGATGGGGAGCATCGGGTTCTGCACGGCACCGAGCCGGGCGAGCGCGGCGACGAGCACCGCCGACTCGAGCCAAGTGGGAAGCATCCACGAGACGGTCACGTCGGGGCCGACCCCGATGGCGTGCAGCCCCGCGGCCGCGCGCTCGGCTGCGTCGCGGAAACCACGCCCGGTGAGCGTGCGACCGTCCTCGTCAACCGCGATCGGGACGTCGGGCGCGGCGGCCGCTCGCGCTTCCACGAGCTCCCAGAGTCCTTGATCCGGCACTGCTTGATCTGGCATGCCCCGTCCCCCGTCGTCAGCTCTTTGGTGATCGCGGCTCAACCGCAGGTGATCCCGCCGTCCATGCTCACGATCTGTCCGATCATGTAGCGACCTTCATCCGACGCGACGAAGGAGATCAACCCGGCGATCTCCTCCGGCTCCGCGTAGCCGATCGGTGAGGTGATCCCGGCGAACTCCTTCGGCTTCGCGCGCTCGGGGAAGCCCCAAGTCGAGATCATGTCGGTGTTCATCCCGCCGGGTGCGACCGCGTTCACGCGAACGCCGCGCGCTCGGTACTCGACACCGAGCGCGCGGGTGAGGTTCACCACGCCGCCCTTCGACGCGCAGTACGCGGCCGAGTACGGCTGGCCCATGAGCCCTGCGTTCGACGCCACGTTCACGATGGCGCCGCCGCCTCCCAGCATGTGGCCGAGCACGCCCCGGCACATCAGGAACGTGCCCGTCAGGTTGACGCCGATGATCCGGTTCCAGCTCTCGGGTGTCTCCTCTTCGGTGTGCGCGAACTTCCCGACCCCCGCGCAGTTCACCAACACCTCGGGTCGTCCGAGGTCGTTCGCGACCTTGGCGACGGCGGGCTCGACCGAGGCCCAGTCGCTCACGTCGACCGCGTAGGCGCGGGCCGTGCCGCCGGCCGCCTCGATGTCCTTCGCGGCGTCGGCGGCGGCGGACTCATTGAGATCGAGCACGGCCACGATCGCCTCATCCTCCGCAAGGCGACTCGCGGTTGCCCGCCCCAGTCCTGATCCTGCTCCGGTCACGATCGCGACCCGGTCGGTGAAGCGCGCCATTCGATTCCCCTTGCATCATGGACGGCGGCGGCAATCTAACAAGGCGTCAGGCGAGTGGTGCCGCAGCGGGCGCCTTCAGCGTTGCGCGGCAACGGATTCGGCTTCGCTGTGAGTCGCCTTGCTGCCCTTGCCACGTCGGTGCCTGGGCGCTGGCCTGACGAACGTGTCTGGTGTGTGCAACTAAGGGCGCAGGACGAGGTACCCGGCCAGCGGAAGGCTCGACAGCGGCCACAGCCACGTGAGCTGTCGGAGCCTCGCGCTGGGGGCGAGCGCGACCACGAGCCCCCCGAAGACGAGAAGGTCGCTGGCGGTGCGCAGGAATCCGGCCCATGTCTCCCACATCGTGCCGCTCTGGCAGACAACCAGCACCACCCCAAGGACGAGTCCGCACTTGACCTCGAGTGGCGCCCGAGAACGGGGGTACGCCACGGCGGTGATGACCAGGAGCACGCCGACGACAACGGCGAAGGCGACGTCGGGCAGGCCCGGCGACCACATACCGGTCGCGAGCGTATCGAAGTCGTGTCGCATTGACTCGACGAGGCCAACAAACGGGTAGCCGAGGTTTCGCTGGCCCGCCGCGAGCGGCGTCTGACCCCAGATCGACTCGACGACGAACTGCCAGGCGAGCAGGAGTGCCAGCGGCACTCCACCCGCTGCGACGCGTGCGGCGACACGGCCCCACGGAACCGCACGGCGCGCATCGACGACCGCGGCCACCGACACGCCAAGTGCCCAGATCGCCATCGTCTCGCGCGTGAGCACAGCGCCGATGAGCAGCGCACCGCACGCGATCAGCCGGCCTCGGGTCGCGGCGAGGATCGCGCACGCAACGAGGGCTATGGCGAGCGGTTCGCAGAGATCTCGCGACAACGAGAACAGCAGCCCCGGGCCCAAGGCGAGGGCAGCGCCGGCGATCGGAGCTCGTCCAGCGTCGCGAGCAAGCTGTGCGAGAGCCCACGCAAGGAGCCCCAGGGCCAGGATGTTCACCACGATCAACATCAGGGGCACGAGGTCGGGTGAGCCAACCGCGAGCAGGTGTGCCACGGAGGGGTAGATGATCCGAGCCTGACGGAGCGCAGGGAGGTCGAGGGTGACGCCGAAGTCAGTACGCTCGGTAGTCGCGGGGTCGAGCGCGAGCCGGTAGAAGAACACGCCGTCGTAGCCACTCGTCCGGGGGTCGACGTAGAGCGAGGCGGGGGCCTTGTCCACGTCGACCCAGCTCGTCGTCGCGACCACGAACGTGGATGGGTTCGGGCCGATCCCGGCGAGTCGGAGCGCCACAAAGCCGGTGACCGCGAACATCACCGCGAGCGCGGCACACATCGGAGTGAGGAGGGTGGCACTACGGCCCAGGCCGGCGATCCTCGCTCGGGTCGGCGATGTCGCTTCCGCATCCCCCCGCGGCAGCTGGAGCGCGGCACCACCCCGAGCCCGGACGCCCGGCCCGTCGCTGCTCACCGGGCTGTCGGTTGAGGCCGCGGGACCGTTGGGTCCAACCAAGTGATCACAATTCTCGTTGAGACGTCGACTCCTGCCCTCATATCCCATGGGCACGATAACAAGGGGGCAGGCCGATCCCGCATCACTGGGCCACGGCGGCCGATACCATCGCCCGCCGTGGCCCAGACGCGGCTGGTAGCCGACCTGCTGCGCGACGCGGCCAGAGCC
>JALHSW010000378.1 GCA_022865365.1 Acidimicrobiia bacterium
AACGTGGATCGTACGCGGAGCCGACCTCCCGGCCCGACCCCGACGGTGAGGCCAAGCACGCACGCCGGTACGCTGAGAACCCGTGCCTCCGGTTCCGCCTCGGCCGGCATCTGCCGGACCCCGCTCGACCCGCTCCGCCCGGCGGGCCCGTCGCCGCCGGGTCGTCCGCCGCCGGGTCGCGCTCGCCGCCGTCGTCTTGATCGTCGTGCTCTCCGGCGGAGTCGCCGTCTACGCAACCAACCGCCCTGCGGACCGCGCGGTCGCCGTCGACCGGCCCCCCGCCTCGACGACGAGCACCGCTCCGACCACGACGACCACGTTCCGGGACCCGCGCCGTGGGAACGGCCAGCCGGTGACCTTCGCGTTCGGCGGTGACGTGCACTTCGAGGGCGCCTTGCGCGCGAAGCTCGCGGCCGATCCCGCCACCATCCTCGCCCCGATCGCTCCCGTGCTCTCGAGCGCAGACCTCGCGATGGTGAACCTCGAGTCCGCGATCACCGAGGCGAACACGCCGCTGGTGAAGGAGTGGACGTTCCGCACGCCCGCCAACGCGCTCGATGCGCTCCGGGCCGCGGGTGTCGATGTGGCGACCGAGGCGAACAACCACGGCATCGACTTCGGACCGCAGGGTCTCGCCGACTCCCTCGCCGCGCGGGCCGCGAAGCAGTACCCGGTCATCGGCATCGGCGCGAACGCCACCGAGGCCTACGCGCCGTACCGCGCCGAGGTGAAGGGACAGCGCATCGCCATCTTCGGCGCGACCGACGTCATGGGCGAGGAGAACGTCGCCTCGTGGACCGCCACCGACACCCAGGGAGGGCTCGCGTCCACGAAGTACGACGCGCAGACCCGCATGGTCGCGGCGATCCAGGCCGTGCGCCCGGAGGTCGACACGGTGGTCGTGTTCCTGCACTGGGGCATCGAACGCCAGGACTGTCCCTCGCCCCGTCAGCAGGAGCTCGCGCAGGCGCTGACCGACGCCGGAGCCGACATCGTCGTCGGCTCGCATGCACACCACCTGCAAGGCGGCGGGCGGTTCAACACGTCGTTCGTCGACTACGGCCTCGGCAACCTAGTGTTCTTCAACGAGACCGGCGAATACGGCCGGACGGGCGTGCTCGTCGTGACGGCCACCGGGCGCGACATCGACTCCTACCAGTGGACGCCGGCCCGCATCACCTCCGGGGTCGCCACGCCGGTACCGCCGGGACCCGATGCCGACGCCGAGCTCGCGCACTGGAACGAGCTGCGTGCCTGTACCGGACTTGCGCCCTGACCGCTGAATGAATGGGCGACGGGGCGCAGTAGCGTCACGCGCATGGCCGATGCCCTGTCGCACTACGACGAGTTCGGGCTCTTCCACGAGAACGCGCAGGAGTACGACCTCGCCTGGGACGGTCCTCCCACCGTCCGGCGCGAGTCAGTGGTGGTGCACCCGAGCGGACGGCGGCTGAGCGCGCTCCTCTGGGGCACCGATGCTCCCGAGATCGTGCTGCTGCACGGCGGGGCGCAGAATGCCCACACGTGGGACACCGTCGCGCTCGAGCTCGGGATCCCGCTCGCGGCAATCGATCTCCCGGGCCATGGTCACTCCGATCACCGCGACGACGGCCCGTTCAGCCCGCGCGAGAATGCGGTCGACGTCGCCGTCGCGATCCGCGTGCTCGCACCCGATGCCCGCATGGTCGTCGGCATGTCACTCGGTGGCCTCACGTCGATCGCGCTCACGGCCCACGCACCTGAGCTGGTGCACACGCTCGTGCTGGTCGACGTCACGCCGGGCGTCGACCGCGACAAGGCTGCACCGATCGCGCAGTTCATCTCGGGACCCGAGAGCTTCGAGAGCTTCGACGAGATCGTCGCTCGCACGATCGAGTTCAACCCGACGCGCTCGGAGTCGTCGCTCCGGCGCGGGATCCTCCACAACGCGGTCGCTCGCGACGACGGTCGTTGGGTCTGGCGCTACCAGCACCCGGGCATGGCCGAGAACGCCGACATCCCGGCCGACTTCGCGACGCTCTGGGACGACGTGGATCGGATCAAGGTGCCGGTGATGCTCGTGCGCGGCGCCGCGACCGGGACGGTGGTCGACGATGCCGACGTGGCCGAGCTGGTCCGGCGCCGACCGGACGCGCGCGTCGAACTCGTCGAGGGCGCCGGGCACAGCATTCAGGGCGACAAGCCCGTCGAGCTCGCCGCACTCCTCACCGACTTCCTCGAGACGTGACCGCAGCCGGGCTCCCGCCGATCGGTGACCTCGACACACTCGAGCGGACACGCCTGTCGTGGCATTCGGTTGCCGAGCACGTCCTCGCACCGGCCCGCTACCACGCTGAGGGCCGGATCGGTCTTCGTGTCACTCCGGGCGGCTTCGGTACGCCCCCGCTCCCGTCGGGAACGACCGCGCGAGTCGAGGGCGCGATGCTGGTCGTCGACGGCGACGAAGCGGCCACTGCCGCGCTCACCACCACCGCACTCACCACCATTGCAGCCGCCGCGACTGCGCTCGGGATCGAGCCCGGCGCTCCGGCGGACGTGTACACCCCGACGACCCCACTCGCACCCGACGTCCCGCTCGTCATCGACGCGGACGCCGCAGCGGCGCTCGCGGCTTGGTTCGCGCTCGGCTGGACCGCGCTCGAAGCGCTCCGTGTCGACGCTTCCTCCACCGACGGGGCGTCGGACCCGACGCTCTGGCCCGAGCACTTCGACGCGGCCA
This sequence comes from Acidimicrobiia bacterium, assembly GCA_022865365.1. Taxonomy (GTDB): domain Bacteria; phylum Actinomycetota; class Acidimicrobiia; order IMCC26256; family PALSA-555; genus JALHSW01. The sequence goes on from JALHSW010000378.1 coordinate 2,720, forward strand.
TCGACCTCGGCGACGAGGACCTTGGTGCGCGGGGCGGGTTCGGCGCGTCGCCGGGCGACGCCGCGCACCGAGAGCCGTACCTCTACGTGACCCACTGGGCCGACGTCGCCGACGATCCGTACTGGAACGATGCTGCGTTCCCGGGAGCGAGCCTCTCCTACACCGCGGTCGCCGCGGCACCCGACGCCACCGCCGCGGCCCGCGACTTCTTCACGCGCGGGCGCGCCGCCCTGTCCGCCGGCGCCAACCCGAGGTAGCGATCCGTCAGGCCCGGCGCAGGACGGTTGTGGCCGTCGCGGCCGCTTCGATCCCTGCCCACGAGTACCGCATGGGCACGAGGTCCCCCACCGACCACGCCTGCTGCTGGTCGGCGAAGTGCGGGCTGGTGGCATCGCCCGATGCTCCCAGCGGAACGATCCACGCGCTCGCGTCCCAGTCGGCGAGGTCGAAGACATACCGAGCGACCGAAGTGCTCGTGACACCGAAGCCGTGGCCCGCCGGGTGTGCAGCGCACATCACGGTGTCCCACTCCCCTCCCATCGCGACCAGAGGTGGGTCGAGACGGTCGTGCCACTCGGGGTGCAACACGGTGAGCGGATGCCGCGGCGCCGCGTGGTGGAGTCCGCCCCACTGCCAGTCAGCAGGGTCGTCGCCGAGGATCGTGCGCAGCACGCCGATTGCGTCAGCCAGTGCGCCGGCAAGGACCGAGTTCCAGTCCTGGTCGTCCCAGAGCAGAGTCGCGTCGTCGGCTGCGAGCAGTCCCGTCGAGAGCACCCACAACCGAAGCTCGAGCGGCTGGAACGTGCCCGGTGGCTCGTCGACCAGCGGGGCACGCACGCTCGCGAGCTCGGGGTGATGCGCGAGCAACCGACAGGTCGCGTCACGCGTGACTGCATAGACCGCGGCTCCGACCGCGTCGGGATCCATGCATCGGTCCCACGCCGTCAGCGCGTCGATGCCGGCCTGCTCCCATGCGTCGGTCACGTCGAGCGCGACGAGACGTGGCACCCACACGTCCGCCGCGAGTGCGTAGCGATCGCGATGCACCGCAGCCATGTCGGCGACGGTCGCGTCGCGCAGTGGCGTGAGCCGTGAGCGGAGGCGCTGTGCCCGATCGGGGCGCGCGTAGTCGAGACCGAGGTAGTGCGGGTACTCGTCGCCGACGATGCGCTGGTTCGCGGTGATCACGAGTCCGTCATCGGGGTTCCGCCGCCGCGGGAGATCGTCATAGGACACGTTGCCGTGCCAGTCGTGCTCCCCGCTCCCTGCCGGTACCGGACCCCACGCATTCGCCGCGTCGCGCACGGGGATCCGGCCGACGGTGCGGTAGGCAACGTTCCCGTCGACGTCGGCACTCACGAGGTTGTTCACCGGATCGACCCACGCCCGCATCACCTCGTCGAGCTCGTCGACGTTTCGTGCGGTGAGCATCGGAGCGAGCACCGAGAGGCCAGAGCTCGGCTCCACCAGGGCGGTGGAGCGCAGCACGACGACGGAACCGCGCGCCGGGTCGCCGAAGACCACGGGACCCCGTTCGGTCTCGAAGCACTCGATCTCCACCGGCGTGCCATCGCGCACGTCCACCTGCACCCGGCGAGCAGGTGCAACGTCGGGGCCCAGATCCTCGACGTAGAGGTCCTGGTAGTCGCCGTTGGCGTTGGTGACGCACCACGCGACCCGCTCGGTGTGGCCGAAGTGCGCAAAGCCGGGAACCCCGACGAAGGAGAGCCCGACGGCATCGAACTCTGTGCAGGCGAGATGCGCCTGGGCGTACACGCCGGGTACCTCGAGCGCGCGATGCGGATCACCGGCGACGAGGGGAAGTCCGGAGGCGGTGCGCGAGCCGTGCAGTGCCCAGGCGTTGCTCCCCGCGGCCGGCTCGGCCAGCTCGGCCATCGCCGTCAACACTGCATCGAGGTCGTGCGCGTCGGCCGAGGATGCGACGAGGACCTCGGGGGGCGGCACGATGAGCGGCACCTCGCGAGGGTCGACCGCCTCGAGGCGGGCAACGGCATCGGCCCCGAGCGCCGCCGCGAGGCGGCCGCGCCAGAGCTTCTTCTGCCAGTTCGCGAACACGACGTGCCGTACGAGGAACACCGCAGCGCAGTCCGCCGGCACCCACGGCTCCGGCGTGACGCCGGCGAGCGCGAGGTCCGGAGGGAGCGGCGCATCCAGTGCGAGAACGGCGTTCACACCGGCGGTGAAGGCGACGAGCACGTCGCGTGCGTCGGCATCGAGCGCCGCCACCTCGCGCGATGCGGCCTCGGCAAGGCCGCATCGGCGGGAAAAGATGTCAAACGTCAGTGCGGTCCGGCCGGCGACCTCGGCCCAGGTCCCCCTGGCACGCCGGCGGTCGTACTCGAGTTGGCCCAGGCGGTCCTCGGCTTGCACGTAGCCCTGCCCGAAGAACGCGTCGTGCACCGTCCGGGCCTGCACGTGCGGGATGCCCCACTCGTCGCGGTGGATCGAGATCTCACCGTCGATCCCGTCGACGCGTCGTTCTGGCACAACGTGAACGCTACGCGGTCCACCGGGGCGCGACGCACCCAATCGCCACGCGTGCGACGATGAGGGTGTGCACGAGGACCACATCCGGTCCGCCCGGTTGCGACTCTGGCTCGCCGCAGCCGGCGGCCTCACCGTCCTCACCCTCACCCTCGCGTGCATCGTCTTCCCCGTCGCGTGGTTGCTCGGCGCGGCGTCGAACCCACTCGGGACCGGCCTCGGCGTCGGCTGGGGTCTCGCGGCGTGGGCCGCGTGGGTGAGCATCGCGATCGGGCTGCCGGTCGCCGTCACGCTCTTCCTCTGGTCCCTGTTCCACGCCGAGACGCAAGCGCTGACGTTCGTGCAGGCGTGGCCTCGCCCCAATGGCTCGGCGCGGCGACCGCCACGGCTCGAGCCCGACATCGTCCCGCGCGTCGAGCACATCCTCGAGGTCCTCGCGCTGGCCGCGGGGGTGACTGCGCCGCGCGTCGCGGCGATCGTCGACGACGCCCCGAACTGTCTGACCGTGGGTCGAACGTCCGAGCGCGCTTGGCTCGTGGTCACCACGGGCCTGGTGGAGACACTTCCCAAGCGCGAGCTCGAAGCAGTGCTTGCCTACGAGCTCGGGCGGATCGCCGAGCTCGAAGTGTCCTTCGACACCGTTGTCTACGCGTTGACCGCCCGCAGCTTCGAGCTCTGGGTCGCGGCATTCTCCGACGTCGACCACGCCACGCCGCTCCTGGTGCCACTCTCTGTCGTCGCCACGCCCCTGCTCGTCGCGTCCGTGGCGTTGCGGGGCGCGGCACTACGCAACCGTGCCCGGCTCTCCGACGGCCTCGCCGTGCGCTACTGCCGCGACCCGGGTGCCCTCGCCCGTGCGCTGCGTACCGTGCTCGACGACCGCCACGAAGTGCGTCGTGGTGACCCCGCGAACGCGCACCTGTGGCTGGAGTACCCGCACAGCCGCGCGTCGCGTTGGTTCCTCCGGTCGCACCGCATCCTTCCCCGTCGCATCCGACGCCTCGAGCGGCTCGCCGGTGCTGCTGCAGCGCGGGAGGCGAACCCGCCGACTCACTAGGGATCAGACGCGCTCGGCGTCGGGCGGGCTCAGGTTCAGGCGCGAAGCGCCGCGAACACGTCGTCGAGCGGTGCGTGGTCGGCGGTGTGCTCGTCGACGTGCTCGTAGCGAACGCGATCACCCGGGCCCACGACGAACGTCGCGCCGAGCTGATTGGTGCGCTTCCCCGGCTTCCCGATCCGGTAGCCGGCCCGATGCGCGCGCCGCGCGCCGCCGAGGCTCCGCGGGTCGAACAGCAGCCGGAACGGGTTCACCCTGGGCAGGCCGGCCGCGGTCGCCGCCTGCGCGTCGTCGTCGACGAGGACCGAGAACGGGATCCGATCCTGTTCGACGAAGTCGGCGGCATAGCGGCGGTTGGCGGTCCCTACCGCGACGATCTCGGCACCGAGGCCCTGGATCTCGTCGTAGTGCTCACGCAACTGCGCAGCGTGCTCTCGGCAGAGCAGTCAGCCGAAGTGCCGGAGGAACACCAGCACCACCGGCCGGTCCTCCCAGTAGGCACCCAGCCGGTGTGCGACGCCGGCCGGATCCTCCAGCTCGACGGCTCCGAGACCCTGAAGATCCATGGTCCCAGTCTGGCACCCCGCGGCGCACCGGGTCCGGAGGTGCGACACTGGGGACATGGCGACGACCTTCACCCGCATGGACGAGTCCACGGCCGAGCAATGGTCGGTGATCGGCAGGAAGACGATGGAGCACCAGAGCCGGGTCGCCGACTCGGTCCTTGCGATGCTCCGCTCACTCACCGGTGTCATTGACGGCTTCGCGGTCGACCAGCTCACGCACTCCCTGCAGACCGCCACGCTCGCCGAGCGGGCCGGCGCCGACGACGAGATGGTGATCGCGAGTCTCTGCCACGACATCGGCAAGGCCGTGAGCGTCCCGAACCACCCGAGGATCGCGGCGGCGATCCTGCAGCCCTACGTACGGGACGACGTGTACAGGGTGATCCTCGTCCACCAGGACTTCCAGGGTCGGCATTACTACCAGCACTTCGGCGGCGACCCGAACGCGCGCGAGCAGTACCGCGGCAAGCCGTGGTTCGAGCTCGCCGAGCAGTTCGCCGACGAGTGGGATCAGATCGCGTTCGACCCCGACTACGACACCCTCCCGCTCGAGCACTTCGAGCCGCGGGTGCGGTCGGTGTTCGCGTCGGCTCGTCTCTAGCGACGCCCCAGTGAGCGATGCACCACTCGCGCCGTTCCCCGACGACTGGGAGCGCGCCTTGGCCGTCGTCGCCCACCCTGACGATCTCGAGTACGGCGCGGCGAGCGCGATCGCACGGTGGACCGGCGAGGGGCGGACGGTCGTCTACGTCCTGGTGACGCGGGGCGAAGCCGGCATCGACCTCATGGATCCGGCCGAGGTCGGGCCGCTGCGCGCCGCCGAAGAGGTGCAGAGCGCGGCGATCGTCGGCGTTGGCGATGTGGCATTCCTCGACGGCCATGCCGACGGCACCATCGAGTACGGCCTCGCGCTGCGGCGCGACCTCGCCGCCGAGATCCGCCGCCACCGTCCCGAGGTGCTCGTGTCGGTCAACCACCGCGCCGACTGGGGCCCCGGGACTCCGCCCAACCATGCCGACCACCGCCACGTCGGCGCCGCACTCGTCGACGCAGCACGCGACGCAGCGAACCGCTGGGTCTTCACCGAGCTCCTCGATGCCGGCCTCGAGCCGTGGCCCGGGGTCCGCTTCGCGGCATTCAACGCATCACCGCATCCCACGCACGCCGTGGATGTCACCGGGTTCCTCGATCGCGGTGTCGCGTCCCTCCGCGAGCACAAGGTCTACCTCGACGGTCTCGGCACCGACATGGATCCGGACGCGTTCCTCCGCGGCAACGCCGAGCAGGTCGGCGCGCGCCAGGGTGTCGAGCACGCCACCGCGTTCGAGGTCGTCCCGCTCTAGCCGGCCCGCACTCCGGCTCAAGGACGCCGAGGCGGCGGGCCTATTCCGGGGCCCGCGTTCCGTCGAGCCACGCATCGACGACCGCCGACCAGCGCCATCGCGGCGATCGTACGCGAGCAGTGCGCGACTGGCATCCTTACGCGATGAACCCTCGCCACGCCTACTCCGTGCTGTTGGTCGCTCTCGTCGGCACCGTCGCCGCGACCGCGTGCGGCGGTGGTGGCGGGCAGCTCGCCCAGGGTGACGACTCGGTCACGTCCACCTCGGCAGCGGCGGGACCCGCGAAACGTGCGGAGGCCGTCGCACCGGTGCCGGCGTCGAGCCTTCGCACACCGACCTCGGTGAAGGCCGTCGCCCGTGAGCTCACCGCGGCCGAGTCGGGACTGCGTGCCGACGGGCGCACCGCCGAGTCGACGCGCTCGTTCGGTCGGCGCCAGGAGCGCGCGTACCGCGCCCTCGCGGCCCATCCGGAGTGGGTGTCCGCGGTGGTCGCCGCTGTGCCCGCTGATCTGCAGGTCGCCGTGAAGGCAAACGCCGACGCGGGCGCGGCGCTCGCGAGCCTCACCCCGTCCGACGCCGACGCCCCGACCGGTCTGCCCGCCTGGGAGATCCTCACCCCGGAGCCACCCGCGACGCTGCGCTCGTACTACGACGAGGCCGCGCAGGCGACGGGGATCCCGTGGCAGTACCTCGCCGCGATCCACCTGGTCGAGACCCGGGTCGGTCGCATCCACGGGCTCAGCAGCGCCGGTGCCCAGGGACCGATGCAGTTCATCCCCGAGACCTGGGCCAGCTATGGCGAGGGCGACATCAACAGCAACCACGACGCCATCCAGGCCGCCGGGCGCTACCTGGCGGCGCGTGGCGGTCCCACGAACATAGACCGGGCGCTGTTTTCGTACAACAACGACGATCGCTACGTCGCTGCGGTCAAGGCCTACGCATCCGTGCTCCTGGCCGACCCGAAGGCGTTCGACGGCTACTACCAGTGGCAGGTCTTCTACGCGACGCGCGACGGGAGCTTCCTCCTCCCGGAAGGCTTCCGTGGCGCGTGACGCCAAGACCGTGGCGCGTACCTACCGACGGGTACTCTGACCCGCCATGTGGTGGCGACGCTCCGACGGCACACTCTCGCGCGACCTGCCCCGGAGCCGGCGGGTCATGCCGTACCTGATGAAGGGTCGCAACGAGGCGGCGGTCTACTTCGAGCAGGAGATCTCCCTCGCCAAGACCGATGCGTTCATCCGGGCCTGGAACCAGGAGAACCCTGCGTTACGGATCGACGTCTTCCACCTGGCGGTGTGGGGCTTGCGCTCGGCGTTCGAGCGCACGCCGAGCACGCAGCGCTTCGTTGCCGGTGGTCGCCTCTACGACCGCAAGGGCATCTGGTTCTCCTACGCGGTGAAGCGCAAGCTCGAGACGGGTGCTCCGCTCGTCGTGGTGAAGCGGCGCTTCGACACCGACGAGACCTTCGCGGCGATGGTCGAAGGGATGGCGGCCGCCCAGGCCGACCTGAAGTCGGGCGACGACGACCGGGTCGAACGGGAGCTCGGGCTGCTCATGTTCTTTCCCGGCTGGGTCCGTCGCATCATCATGGCGACGATCCGGGGTCTCGACCGGCTCGGCATGCTGCCCCCGAGCTACATCGCACACGACCCGATGTTCACCTCGGCGTTCTTCGCCAACATGGCGAGCCTCGGGATGCCCCCCGTGTACCACCACCTCTACGAGTACGGCACCTGCGGCGTCTTCGGCTCCCTCGGGCGACCGGTCACCGAGCCCGGGAGCCCCACGAGCGGCCCCGACCGGCGCCGGTCGATGATCGTCCGCTGGACCTACGACGAGCGCGTCGACGACGGTCTGGCCGCCTGGTACAGCCTGCGCCGGTTCAAACAGGTGGTCGAGGACCCCGAGGGGGTGGGTCTGGCGGCTGCGGCCATCCCGGCCGGGGCCATCGAGCCTGCGCCAACCCCCGTCGATGGCGCCACACTCTCGTAGAATCCGGGCCGTGACCTACTTCTCGGAGCGCTTGGACGCGTTCCCCCGGATCGAGCCCTACCGGCTGGTGCGCGACGCCGGCTACTGGCCGTTCTACAAGACGGTCGAGAGCGCCTCGAAGCCGCGCATCACCGTCGAGGGCCGCGAGGTCATCAACTTCGGGTCGAACAACTACCTCAGCCTCTCTTACCACCCGAAAGTGGTCGAAGCGGCCATCGCCGCGACGCGACACTTCGGCGCCGGTGTCACGGGGAGCCGCCTGCTCAACGGGACGCTGAGCCTGCACCGCGAGCTCGAGGCCGAGCTGGCCGACTTCTACGGCCGGGAAGCCGCATTGGTGTTCACGACCGGCTACGTAGCGAACGTGGCCGCGATCGCGGGCTTCCTGGGTCGCGGCGACCACGCGGTGATCGACAAGGAGATCCACAACTCGCTGCTCACCGGCGTGAAGCTCTGCGGCGCCGCGATGAAGAGGTTCCGCCACAACGACGTCGCGCACCTCGAGAAGGCGCTCGGCGGGCTCGACGCCGACGCGGGCAAGGGGATCATCGTCGACGGCGTCTACTCGATGGGCGGCGACACCGCGCCACTCGACCGCTTGGTCTCGCTCGCCCAGAGCACACCCGGCACCTTCCTGCTCGACGACGAGGCACACGGCTTCGGCGTGCTCGGGGAGCGCGGCTTGGGCGCGGCCGAGCAGTACGGCGTGCTCGACACGGTCGACCTCATCACGATCACCTTCTCCAAGACCCTCGGATCGTGCGGCGGTGCCGTGATCGCGTCCAAGGACGCGATCGAGCTGCTCACCCTCACCTCCGACACCTTCATCTTCACCGCGTCGAACACCCCGGGGTCGGTCGCGGCTGCGCTCGCCGCGCTGCAGGTGATGCGTGCCGAGCCGGAACGCCCGCGTCAGCTGCGTGCGAACGTGGCGTCGTTCCTCGCGATGCTCGCCGAGCGCGGCATCCCGACCAACCCGGTGGAGAGCGCGATCGTCACGATCCCCCTCCGGCTGCACGACGATCTCTCGACGGTCCTGTTGGCCCTCGACCTGCTCGACAAGGGCGTCTTCGTGAACCCCGTGATCCCGCCCGCGAGCAGCAGGGACATCGGTCTCATCCGGCTGAGCCTGATGGTCGACCACGACCTGCTGCTCCTCGAGGAGGCGGCCGACGTGCTGGCCAAGGTGCTCGCCGAGCACGAACAGCTCCCCGCCGAGTAGCCCGGTCAGGCAGCGCGGTTTCGTACCTGCTCGAACCGCTTCTCCCACGCGTTGTGGCGCGCCTTCGCGTCCTGGATGAACGGGGAGAACCCGATCACCTTCAGCACCACCTCGTTGAAGATCCGCGCCACGCCGTCGAGAGGCCGCTTGAAGTCGACGAAGAGCACGACGCGGGTCCCGTCGGTGTCGTTCCACGCCTCGTGCTCGAACGTGTCGTCGAACACGAGGCTCTTGCCCTCTTCCCAATGGCGGACGTCGTGACCAACCCGGATGCCACAGGCGTCGACCGGCTCGGGGACCATGAGCGCGAGGTGGTACCGCAGCACGCCCTTGTACGGACCGCCGTGGGGTGGGACCCGCTTGTGGGGGGCGAAGATCGAGAACATCGCGGTGGTCATCCCGGGGATCTGCTGTAGGAGCCGCGCTGTCTCGGGACACCGGTCGGCGTTGTTCCCTGCGGTGAACCCGTAGCCGTAGAAGAAGTACGTCTTCCACCGGTCGTCGTCGGTGATCTGGTACTGGTCGGTGGAGATGTCCTGGAAGTTGGGGAGATCGTCCTGGTAGCGAAGCACCTCGTCGAGCTCGGCGCGGATCGTCGGGGCGCCCGCCTCGAGCTCCCGCACCCACGCGAAGTCGCCCGGGGCAAAGAACGTGTGATCGCCGACCAACGAGTGGCGCCCGAAGTATCCGTCGAGCCAACGGATGAACTTCTCGCCGACGAGAGTGGAACCGTCGACCACACGCTCCCGGAACGTCCGCGCCACACCGACCTCCAATTCCTCTCTCGCGAGAACGCGCAAGATTACCCCGCGCCGCCGCGGGCTAACCCGCCGCCGCCCCGAGGAAGGCGCGCGCCTCGGCCGGATCGACGACGCGCCGGAGTGGCGGCATCGATGCCAGGAGCACCGACCGGTACCCGGCGGTGGCGAGGCGCCGGTCCAGCACCGCGACAACACCCCGATCGTCGTGCGATCGGATGAGCCGCCCCGTGCCCTGCGCGAGCACGAGCGCGGCCGCGGGTAGATCGATCTCGCGGAAGCCGTCGCCCCCTGAGCGCTCCACGGCCTCGCGCCGCGCCTGCTCCAGCGGATCGTCGGGTCGCGCGAACGGCAGTCGGTCGATCACGACCAGCACGCACGCGGGCCCGGGCACGTCAAGACCCTGCCAGAACGCGCGGGTCGCGACCAGACACGACGTCTCGTCGTCGCCGAACTCCTCGATCAAGCGAGCAGTGGTGTCATCGCCCTGGGTCAGCACCCTGTGCTCGGTCCGCTCGCTGAGCACTTCGGAGAAGGTGCGGACACCGCGCCACGACGTGCACAGCACGAGGGTTCGCCCACCGGCGGCGTCTACGAGGTCGCACAGCTCGTCGGCGGCGGCCTTCGCCCATCCGGCTTCGCGCACGTCGGGGAGGTGCTTCGCGACGTAGAGCATCCCCTGTTCGCGCAACGAGAACGGTGACTCGATGTGCAGTGCTTCGTAGCCGAGCCCGCGATTTGGCTCGTCGTTCTGTCCGTTGTTCAGTCCGTCGTCGGCCTCGTCATCGGTGTCCACTTCGTCTTCGTCGCGTCGACCGCGGGGCTTGGCGCCGGGGTCCGAGGGGGACAGCGCGGGGTCGAGGCCGAGCCGACGGGCCAGCGGTTCGAACCGCTCCCCCGGGCCGAGGGTTGCCGAGACCATCACCACGGGAACCGTCGCGAACAGCAGCGGCGCGAGCCGCGATCCGATCGACACCGGCGCGAGCCGCAGCGTCGCCCGATCGCCACCCTCCACCCATGCGACCTCGCCGTCGGCCGGCGTCTGGAGCCGTCGCAGTGCGTCGAGTCGGCTGCTCGCGAGCTTGACTGCCTGCGCTGCGAGGGCGCTCTCGGTGGCGTTGACTCCGCCACTCGCCAGCGCCACCCGTTCCGCGGCGGACGCGAGCGCGACAGCCAACTCCGCCTCGGTCGGGTCGACGCGACCCTCGAGATCCCCCAGCGCTCCTGCGAACCGTGCGGCGGAGTCGTTCAGGGCGTCGGCCAGGTCGGCTCGAGCTCCCGCACGTCGTAGGCGACCCGCGAGCTGGCGCAACCCGGCTGCGGTGACGTCGGCGCCGAGCGCACTCGTCGCGATCCGATCGAACGCGTGAGCCTCGTCCACCACGAGCACGTCATGGGGCGGAAGCACGCGTCCGCCGGCGGCGAGGTGCGCGGCATACAGCGCATGGTTCACCACGACGATGTCGACCGACTCCGCACGGAACCGGGCCCGCTCGGCGAAGCAGTCGACGCCGTGAGCACAACGCGTCGCGCCAGGGCATTCGTTCGGGCCGCACGTGACCGCGCGCCATGACGACGGCGCAATCGCGTCGTCGAGGTCGGCGACATCGCCGGTGTCGGTCGATTCGGCAAACGACTGCAGCGCCACAAGATCTTCACTGAAGGTCGGCCCCGGTCGTTCGTCGAACAGCGCGTCGCTCGTGTCGGCACCGTCGAGGCGGGCGAGGCACAGGTAGTTCGATCGTCCCTTCAGGAGCGCGCTCGACACTCGGCGGCCTGAGTGCTCGCGGAGCAGCGGGAGATCGTTGCGCCAGAGCTGGTCCTGCAGCGTCAGCGTCGCCGTGGCGACGACCGCCCGGACCCCCGCCGCCACGATCGGCGCGAGGTAGGCCAGGCTCTTGCCCGAGCCCGTCGGCGCTTCCGCCAGCAGATGGTGGCCGTCGGCGATCGCCTCGGCGACCCCCGTCGCGAGACGATGCTGACCGGGGCGGTCGTCTCCCCCGAGGCCGGCGACGGCCCGGTCGAGCACCTCGAGCGCATCGGCGGGCAACGGATCGGCGGTCTTCACACGGCCGCGAGCACGTCGTCGAGCAGGACCGGTCGCCCTTCGTCAATCGATGTCTGCGCGGCGACCCCGATCGCCACCGACAACAGCCCGTCCTCCGGGCCGATACCCGGGTGTCCGGCTGCCGTCTTCGCGGCAGCCCCACTCGAGACCACCCTGCTCGAGGCCTCACGCACCGCGGCGAGGAACTCGACGTGCTCGAGATAGCTCGACCCGTGATGGAAGCCCTCGTAGCCGACGCCTTCGTCGCGAACGATCTCCCGGTGCACGCCCGCTCGACCGTCCGTTCGGGTACCCCAGCGCACCTCCGATGACGGGAGGAACGCCTCGACCTTCCCGCGGTCGCCAACCACGCTCAACTCTTCCTGGTGCTCACTTGCCTCCGCGAACATACAGAGATCGAGCAATGCACGCGCGCCACGGTCGTACTCGACGATCACGTAGGCGTTGTCGATGATGTCGGGCTGCTCACCGTCGTAGCGCTCGTCGAGATGGTTCACATCCTGAGCACCGGAGGCAAGGACGCGGACCGGCGTCTGACACGTGATGTGGTTCATCAGGTCGAAGAAGTGACAACACTTCTCCACGAGCGTGCCGCCAGTGTTGCGGGCGAACCGGTTCCAGTCGCCGACCTTGGGGAGGAACGGGAACCGGTGCTCTCGGATCGCAACCATGCGGACCCGCCCCACACCACCGTCGCGCACGACTTCGACCAGCCGGGCGACCGGCGGCATGTAGCGGTACTCGAGGCCGACCCACACGAGTCCAGGGCGACCTTGCGCCGCCGCGACAATCGTGCGGCAGTCGGCGACGGTGGTGCAGAGCGGCTTCTCCACCAGCACGGGCAGCGGCGTCTCCAAGACGTCGAGCAGCACCGCCGCGTGCGTCATGTTCGGCGTCGCCACGACGACCGCGTCACAGAGCCCCGATGCGAGGAGGTCCCGGTGGTCCTCGAAGATCGTGACGCCGCTCGGATCTGCGAGGACACGCACGCTCTGCTCGATCGATGGTCCGTGCGGATCGGCCAGCGCGGTCACCCGGGCGCCCGGAAGCGCAAGGACGTTGCGCACGTGCTCTTGCCCCATCATCCCGCAGCCGATGAAGCCATAGCGGATCTCGTCGCTCACCGCACGAGCGTATGTGACGGCCGCCAGGACATCGTTCCGCGTACCGCGCCACTCTCTGACACGAACCGCTGAGGCGCGGCGAACCCAGATCATCGGCGCCCGCGAGCAACTGGTCGCGAACCCTCTCGCGAGCCCCCTCGCGAGCCCCTCGCGCCCAGCACGGGTCCCCGGCGTTCCCGTGGGAGCCGCGCGGTCTGGGGATCGATCCGATCCTGCCGGCCTGCACGATCGAACGGGTCGTCGCTCGCAACGTCGTCGATGTCGCCTCATCCGGTGTCGGGGGGTGGTGCCCGGTCGGGGGGTGTGAGGTGCCAGCCTGTGTGGTGTGAGCCTTGGAGTTGGTAGTGCTTGTGGGTGATGAGGTCGTGGTGGTGGCCGCAGATGCGGACTTCGGTCTCGAGGGAGCTGATGCCGTGGTCGGTGACGCGGGTGGTGTGGTGGATCTCGAGGCCGTCGGTGGCGTGACAGCCTTCGATACGACAGTG
>JALHSW010000379.1 GCA_022865365.1 Acidimicrobiia bacterium
CAGGCCTCGGCGCGGCTGAGACGAATGCTCATCGCGACGGCCACGACGCAGCGACGCGATCGACGTCAGCCGTCATCGGATCCCGAGCCGTCCGCGCACATCATCCGCCGAGGCCACCGGGCGCCCCGCGGCCTCGGCCCAACCGACCACTCGCTCGACCCACGCCGCGTTCGTCGCGTCGGGGTCGGCCATGGGGTTGTCGCCGATCCCGACCCGCACTCCGCCGCCCCGCTCGATCGCATGGCGACACAGCCGTTCGATGAGCACCGGGTCATCGAGGGAGTACGGCACCACGATCCACTCGACGTCGAGCCCATCGGGGAGCTGGGTGAGGTGAAAGTCCAGGGCCGCCTCGGTCGGGAACGGACCCACGGCCCACGCGCCCGACAGGAAGAACTTCACCATCACCGGCTCACGCACCAGGCCGGCTTCGATCAGGAGCGCCAGCGTTCGCGTCCCACCGAGATCGAACGCGCCGAACGTCGGCACCAGGCCGACGTCGTGGCCGCGCTCGAGCGCACCCAGCGTGAACACCAGCGGGTTCGTGACGACGCTCGGCTCGATGTCGGGGAACGGGAACGATGCGGTCGCCTGGTCCCAGATGACGGTGCTCACCGAACCGAGGTCGAGGGGCATGATCTCGAGCCCGTGGTCACGGTGCAGCGCAAAGCAGTGCCCCAGGCGGCCGTCGACCGTGTCGACGTCGATGGGATAGGTGGGGTACGCGAGCACTCCGCTGGCGTGCATCCCGTCGAGCGCCTCGGCGTACAGGTCGGCGTCGGCAAGTCGCTGGGCGCCGGTCGCCGCATCGCGCGCGTGCCAATGCACGAGGGCGGCACCCGCGGCGGCACACGAGTTCGCGTCGCGCGCGCACTCCGCCGGCGTGTACGCGACATGGGGAGTCTGGGCCCGCATCGCGGCCTCGTTGAGGCCGACCTCGATCACCAGCGCATCCCGTTCCACCGGTCCCCCTCTCTCTTCGTGCACTCGCTCGCAGTGCACTCGCTCGCTGCGCACTCGCGGGCGTCGGCGAAGCACACGACTGGATGTAGACACCAGACTGTCCTTACTACCGCATCCCCCAATGACCGGTCGAGACGCCGGCGGTCACGGCATCAGGCCAAGAGCTCATCCAGCCCTTGCACATCGACGAACCGCTCGGCGGCGCGACGTTGGCGGGCGTCCGCGGTGACGAAAACGCACCGCTCGAGCCGGGCAAGCGCGACGTACTCGGCGTCATAGGTCTTGGACCAGCTGAGCGCGTCAGCGATCGCCCATGCTTCGACGACGAGGCCGTCGGGTGCTCGCTGCTCGACCGGCGACGAGAGGAGACGTTCCAGCGCCTCACGTCCGAAGGCTGCGCTGACCTGCGACCGAACGACTGCCCGGTGCAGGACCGACGTGACCTCCGACCACAGAAGGGCGGGCGCGATGAGATGCTCGTTCGCCAGTAATCCGAACCCGTCGGGCATCGAGAGCACGGTGATCGCTGCGCTCGCGTCGAGGGCAATCGTCATCGAGCGCTCGGCGTCAGTGGTCGGCCCGGTCGTCCCGCAACAGTGCGACCCAGTTCGGCATGCGCTCGCCGCTGAACGTGGCCGTCCACCCGTCCGGGACGAGCATGCGAACCTCGAGCACGGCCTCTAGGTCGCGGTCGTCAATCACGTGTTGGGTCCCGACCTTCTGCGCCGGGAGGCGCCCCGACCGGATCCACCGGCGGATCGTCTCGGGGTTGCGCCCGGCGCGCGCCGCCGCCTCGGGAACCGTGAGCATTGTACGATACTACACCATGCTCAGGTCGATGGCGTTCGATGGCGTTCGGCGGCCTGGGTGTAGGCGGCCTCGAAGCGCGTCACCAGCCCGTCCCACGACAGCTCGGCGCGTGCGTGCGCCAGTGCGTTGGCGCCGCGCGCGGCAGTGTCCGCGGGGTCGTTCACGACCGTCGTGAGCGCATCGGCGAGCGCATCCGCATCGTCCGGGGGGACGAGCCAGCCGGTGGGGCGGGCCGGGTCGAGGTTGACCATCGACCGGAGGCCGCCGCTGCGGCACGCGACGACGGGCAGCCCGACCGCCATCGCCTCGAGGGGAACCTGGGGGTACGGGTCATCGACGGAAGGCACGACGATCGCGTCACACGCGGCCAGCCCGGAAGGAAGATCGTCGTGGCCGCGCCAGCCCGCGAAGTAGATGCCGTCGGCCCCGACCTCCTCGGCCACCGTGGCGGGGTGCTCGCCTTCCCACTCGCCGGGATGCCCACCCCAGATCACGAGCGAGCCCGGACGCGTGAACCGCCGGCGCGCCTGGGCGAACGCGCGCACCAACGCGGGAACGCGTTTGAACCCGAGGAACCGCCCGACGAAGAGCAGCACGGTGGCGTCGTCCTCGACACCGAGCAGCCGGTCGAGGTCGGCATCGGTGTACGCCAGCGTTCCCGGAGGGCCCGATTCCGTCCAACCTTGCGGGTCCTCGACAAGGGCACGCCGGAATGCGGCCCGGCGGGATCCCGGCGTCCGGGGCTGGGGCCGGAAGCGCTCGATGTCCACCCCGTTGGGGAGGGCGGTGACGTGGTCGGGTTCGATCCCCAGCATCGAGATCGCGGCATCTCGGTTCTGGGGCGACACGGTGATGAGGTGGTCTGCGAGCTGCGCTTGTTGCTTGAACCGCGCGGTCCAGAACTCGCCGTGACGCCAGGAGCCCCAGCGCGTGGTGCGCAGCATCTCGAGTTGCGCCGTGTCGAGGCCGGGCGCCCCGGCAATCTTGGCTGCGGCTGCGGGCATGGTCGCGAGCGTCTCACCGAGTGCTGCCGCCACCGCGACGCGCTCCTCGATCGCCTCGATCAGCTTCAGCTCCGTGCCGTGGAGATGCACGACCAACGGAACGTGCGGCCAGCATCGGTGCGCGGCGTCGAGCTGCGGCGTGAGGTGATGCAGATGGAGCACATCGGCGTGATCGGCGCCCGCGGCGCGCAGCGGAGCGTCCCACGCCGCGGACAGATGCTCGGCCAGCTCGGGCGGCACCGAAGCGAACACCACGTCAGGGACGTCGGCGCGGTCTTCATACGAGGGGTGCATCGGCTGCGGCGCCGCGATCGCGTCGCCCCCCGCCTCGAACACCCGGACCGCGTCGGTGGAGTCGAGGACGTGGACGTCGAGACCGTCGAAGAACGTCGGGGCGTGGGTCTCCTCGCCCGGTGCGCCGAGCGAGCCGACCGCGAGCGAGACCGACCACCCCGCGCGGGCCAGCGCCGGGCTCAGGTAGCGCACGACGTACGCCGATCCTCCCCGCGGGAAGAACAGCAACCCCATGACGATTCGACCCCGACTCACCACCGCCAACCCTAGGGCTCGAACGTCGCCCCTCGAAGCGGAGCGTAGGGGATGCGGTCAGGCGTGGTGGCGGAGCGGGGTACGCGCTCGTGCGCGTGGACCACCGACCGAC
>JALHSW010000380.1 GCA_022865365.1 Acidimicrobiia bacterium
ACCAGCCCGCTGAACCAGGCGCTCGCGGACCTGGAGAGCGCCGCGCAGACTGGAGCGTCATCGTGAAGATCGAGCTGAAGCGCTTCACGACCAACGCGCGGCTCTCCCAGGAGACGACCGCGTTCGCCGCCGACGTCTGGGTCGACGGCAAAAAGGTCGGCCACGCCGAGAACGACGGCCACGGCGGCGCGACAATGGTCCACCTCGACAAGTCCGTCCGCGACCAGGTCGAGGCGCACGGCAAGGCCCTCGTGCCGGCCGAGTACAAGAGCTTCACGGGCGGCGCAGAGTGGATCGTCGACCAGATCGTCGAGGCCGAGCTTGCCAAGAAGTCTGACAAGGCGTTCGCCAAGAAGCTCGCCAAGATCGACGCCCAGGAGCGCGCGAACAACGAGGCGCGCGGCTACGAGACGGGGCGCTTCCGCAGCGGCGACGCCTGGAGCTGGTTCGCCTTCAAGAGCGGCACCGATCCGCAGATCGCCGCCAAGGCGATCGCGGCCAAGCACGGCAGCGCCGTGGACGACCTCGTGGTGGTCTCTATCTCGCCGGAGCGGTTCGTCAAGATCATCACCGGTCAGGCTTCGTCGTGAAACGGAGCCGCCACCACGTCCCGAAGGTCGACACGGGCGACGACTACGACTTCATGTGCGGGACGCACGCGTTCGGCGCCACGGTCGACGCGCGCGACCTGTGCTCGCCGTGCGTGAAGAAGACGCTGGAGATCGTCGACCTGCTAGCTGCTGCGTACGACGAGCTGAAGGCGGCGGGCACGCCCGCGAACCGGGCGGCGGCGCGGCGCGTCGGCAAGCTGCTGGGGCGCATCAACAAGGCCCTCGGCAACCGGGCGACGGTCGACTGGCCCGACTGGAAGGCTTCGCAGTGACCGACTGGGCGGGTATTCAGTCACCCGGCTCTCAAGCGCCACGCGATCGTGACGGTCGTGACGATCGGGCACTGGGTCGCGCTCTACCCAGGTTTATGCACTCGCCGGGTTACGTGCACGCCTTCTCGGCACGCCGCGCGCAAGAGAGCCAGACATGACGAACACCAGCAACCGCGAGGAAACGACGCGTACGCCGAACCCGCTCAAGGTGGGCGACAAGGTCTACTTTGTGACGGTTCCCTGGCGCCAAGAGCTTCCCGAGATGGTCGAGCGCACTGTTGCGCAGTCGTCGCAGAAGCAGATCCGTCTCAACGGCAACGGCCCGAACCTCAGCAGCGTGTTCTGGATCGACGTGAACGGCAAGCCGCGCCACGGCGACTGCGACGACGAGCCCGCGTTCTACCCGACGCGTGACGAAGCAATCGCGGCCTTCAAGCGGAGCGTCGACGTCAAGCGTGAGAAAGCGCTTGCCGTGCTCGCGAGCTGCGACAAGCACGACGCGTGGATCGGCGGCGCGTCGTGACGCGAAGTCGAGAAGGAGAGCGACGCATGACCCCGTCTGACCACGATCTCTCGACGCAACTGCCCGAGCACAACGGCTGGCGCGCGACCTACGAGTATCCTGGCTTCGTCAACTACGCGCATCCCGATAGTGACGTCATGGTGTGCGCCTCGTCGGACTTCAACGGCGACGGCAAGCTCGACATCCAGATCCAGACCACGGACGGACACAGCTTCGACGACGGGGAGAACGCGTCCTGGCCGCACGAGGGCCGCACGGCGGACAAGCTGTTCGCCCGCGTCCGTCCCTACCTCGACAAGTACCAACCCACCGCTACTACCAACGTTCCGAAGGAGTCCTGACATGCTGACCCTGATCTCGATCGTCTTCCAGTACCTCGTCACTGCGTCCGATCCGGCCTGGACCTGCAAGCCGACGCACCACGATCCCGACATCGCGGGGACCTACTACTTCTACTGCTCGCAGATGTCGCCCGACGGCGTCGAGCTGATCCAGGTCGGCCGCTTCATCTCGGATGCGCGAGCGGCGGCGGGCGAGACGGTGCTGTGAAGCCGCCCGACACCAACGTCATCCCCCACATCAAGGCTCTCTAGGAGACTCATATGGCCGACACCTTCAAGAACTGGTTCGACGTCGATCGCAAGGGGCTCGCCAAGCTCGTCGAGCGGCGCGGCGGAAGCGGCGGTGACGATAACGACGGTAGCGACAAGCTCGCGCTGCTCGTCGAGCTGATCTCGAACGCGCTCGACGCCAAGGGCACCACGCGGATCGAGATCGTGCTGGAGCCCGAAGAAGGTGTCCCGCACGCGACGGTCCTCGTGCGCGACAATTCGACCGAGGGCTTCGCCGACATCACGCATGCATGGACGCTGTTCGCTGAGTCGAGCCGAAAGGCCGATCCGACCACGCGTGGGCGGTTCGATGTCGGCGAGAAACTCGTGCTCGCCCTCTGCACCGAAGCGTCGATCATCTCGACCAAAGCCGCCGTCATGTTCGACTCGCGCGGTCGGACAAGCATGCGCGCTCGCACCAAGGAGGGAACCGAATTCCAGGGCATCATGCGCATCACCCGCGCAGAGCTGGCCAAGGTCAAGATTGGCCTTCGGAAGATCATCTCACCGCCCGGCGTCACGATCGTCGTCAACGGCGAAGAGCTGCCGACGCGCAAGATCCTCAAGACCGTCGAGGCAACCCTGCCAACCGAGATCGCAGATGCAGGCGGCGTGCTTCGCCGATCGGCGCGCAAGACGACCGTGAACATCTACGAACCGCTGCCCGGCGAACCCGCGATGATCTACGAGCTGGGCATTCCGGTGGTCGCAACCGGCGACAAATTTGATGCGGACGTGCAACAGAAGACGGTCTTGAATATCGACCGAGACAACGTCACTCCCGGCTATTTGCGCGCCATCCGCACGCTCGTCGTGAACGCGATGCACGATCAGCTCACCGAGGACGACGGCAACACGACGCTCGTCAACGAGGCGATCGCCGACAAGAACGCGGCTCCCGAGGCCGTCAAGAAGGCGCTCGATCTCAAGTTCACCGAGAAGCACGCGATCCGAGATCCGAACGATCACGAGGCGAACAACAATCTCGTGGCCGAGGGCTTCACGCTGATCAGCGGGAGCCAGCTCACGAAAGATCAGTGGGAGAACGTAAAGAAACTCCCCGATGCAACGCGACCGCGCCCGGCCGGCCAGATCCGGCCAACCAAGAAGGCCCTGTTCTCGCCCGACGGCGAAGACAAGTGGGTGCCGCGCGAGAAGTGGACGCCCGCGATGCGTGCCGTCGTCGCCTACTCGGCAGACATCTGCCGCGAGCTGACCGGATCCCGCGTCGAAGTGTCGATCCTGTCCGATGTCACCGAGAGCTGGGGCGCGTGCTACGGCAGCCAGGGGCTGGTGTTCAACCTCGGCCGTCTCGGGAAGGACTTCTTCGAGGAATGTGTCGCGGCCGAAACGCGCGTCAACGGCAACGTCGCAAAGCCTGGCGTGAACGTCATGCGTCCGACCGTGCGCCTGAACCAGCTCCTCATCCACGAGATCGGACACCACATCGAATCCAACCACCTTGACGACAAGTACCACGAGGCCCTCTGCAACCTCGGTGCGAAGCTGACGCGCCTCGCGCTCACCAAGCCGGAGCTGTTCTGCCGCGAGGTCGAGTAGTGTCCACGATCGTCGGCACCGACGAGGCGAAGGGCAAGCGGATCGAGATCCACGCCGACCGCTTCGGCACCCGCCGCTACTGGGCGAAGGTCGACGGGCGGGCGCTGTTCCAGCGCGGGCGCATGAGCGTACGGAAATTCGCGACCGCGAACGCCGCGCGGAAAGCCGCGCTCGTGGAGGCCCTGCCGTGAAGCTCACCGACCCACACGTTGGCAAGCGCGTCCGCCTGATCCGTTGCACCGACGACTACACGTCCAATCCACCGGGCCTCGAAGGCACCGTCACGTTCGTCGATGACACCGGCACGGTCCACGTCCGCTGGGACAACGGATCGACGCTCGGGCTCATCCCGGGTGTCGATCGCTGGGAGGATGTCCGATGACGTACAAGGTCCCCGTCGATCGAGAGCACATGCTCGTAGACATGAAGCGCGCCATGCGCGAGCGCACGAAGCTCTTGTCCCCCGTCATCTACCTCGACGGCGACGAGCCCAGGATCGTCCGCGAGTACGCCGGGTACCCGTGACGAATAGCCAACGTTCACGGGTGGTCGAACTGCTGCGCTGCGCAGCAGCCCTCGAAGCGTACGAGGAAGGCGCCCACGGTAACTTCCTGCGCTCCGCGGCGATCAAGCTCGCGGCACCCTGGAAGATCGAAGAAATCGCACGGCAGGCGTGCTGCTACACATGCGGCGACGGGACGTCACGATCGATCCAGCTCGCAGCCGCCA
>JALHSW010000032.1 GCA_022865365.1 Acidimicrobiia bacterium
CGCCGAAGCGGACCCGGGCGGCGACCTGATCGCGGTCTTGATCGGGACTGGGGTCGGGGAACGTCACCTCGGCAGCGTCGTTGACGACCTCGCCGAGACCGGCGCCCTGCGCATCGCGGAGCAGCACCGTGGTGCGCGTCGATCGCAGCGTCGCGACCGCTGCCACTGATGCGCCACGGGTGCGCGACCGCACGAGTTCGAGCGCGGCATCGGGCGGTGACCCGGGATCGCCGGTCACATGGTGCTCGTCGCGCGCGAGGACCTCGTCGTCGTCACCGTTGTCGTCCGGGCGCGGGAGCTTCACCGTCCAGCCCTCGGGATCGCGGTAGCGCAGGCTCGAACCTGATCGCGTGATGCGCAGGTCGGCCGTGTCGTAATAGGTCGCGGTCAGCGTCGTCGTCGTCTCCGGGGACGCGAATACGTAGCTCCCGGGATCGGTGAGCGGCGGAAGGCGGAACCCGGCCGGTGGCGCGAACTTGATCTCGCGCTCGATGCTGCTCACCCGTGGCTCGGAGCCCGCGCCTCGGCGAGCTCGCGCAGCCGGAGATGGGCGTCGACCCCCGCGACGGTGTCGAGCTTGCGCCACGTGCCGTCGGCGCGTAGCTCCCAGGCGAGCGTGTCGTCGGCCAGGTTGACCTCGAGGATCTCCTCGAGGCGCGCCTTGAGCGCGGGCGCGGTCACGGCGCACAAGGCCTCGACACGTCGGTCGAGGTTCCGTGGCATCCAGTCGGCCGAGCCGATGAGGTACTCGGTGGACTCGCCGTCTCCATCGGCGGTGACCTGACCGAAGGAGTAGATGCGCGAGTGCTCGAGGTATCGGCCGATGATCGAGCGCACCCGGATGTTCTCGGAGACGCCCGGTACTTGCGGTCGTAGGCAGCAGATGCCGCGGACGATGAGATCGATCGGTGTGCCCGCGCGCGAGGCGTCGTACAGCTCGTCGATGAGGTCGGCGTCGACCAGGCTGTTCATCTTCAGCACGATGCGCCCGTCGGCGCCTTTCGCGGCTTCGGCGCGAATCCGATCGCGGAGCCCGTCGCGCAACGCCTCGGGGGCGACGAGCAGGCGCCGGTACCGGGTCGGGCGGCTGTAGCCGGTGAGGTGGTTGAAGAGCTCGCTGAGGTCGGCACCGATGGCGGCGTCGCTCGTGAGCAGTCCGAGGTCTTCGTAGAGCGTGGCCGTCTTCGCGTTGTAGTTGCCTGTGCCGACGTGGCAGTAGCGCCGGATCGAGCCGTCCTCCTCTTGGCGGACGACGAGCAGGATCTTCGTGTGGGTCTTGAGCCCGACGAGGCCGTACACCACGTGGACGCCGGCCTCTTCGAGGAGGTGCGCCCGCTCGATGTTCACCTGCTCGTCGAAGCGTGCCTTGAGCTCGACCAGCGCCACGACCTGCTTGCCGTCGCGTGCGGCCTCGACGAGCGAGTTCATGAGCGTGCTTTCGGCCGCTCCGGTCCGGTAGATCGTCTGCTTGATCGCGAGCACGCGCGGATCGCGCGACGCCTGGTGCACGAACGCTTCCACCGACGTCGCGAACGAGTCGTACGGGTGATGCACGAGCACGTCGCTGCCGCGCAGCACGCGGAACAGATCCGGAGGTGCGTCCTCGATGCCCGCGAGCACGACCTGGGTCTCCGGCGTCCACGGCTCGTCCTTGAGCTCGGGGTGATCGAGCGCGACGACGTCCCAGAGACCGGTGAGGTCGATGGGCCCGTCGACGACCACGGTCGCTCCGGTCGGGATCTCGAGCTCGTGGCTGAGCACCTCGAGGACGTCGTCCGACATCGTTCGGTCGATCTCGAGGCGGACGGCCGAGCCGAACTTCGTGCGGCGATGCAGCACGGTCTCGATGGCCTCGAGGAGGTCTTCGGCTTCGTCATCGAGCTCGAAGTCGGCATCACGCGTGACGCGGAACGGGTAGTGGGCGAGCACCTCCATCCCGGGGAACAACCAGTCGAGGTGTGCCGCGATCAGCTGTTCGAGCGGGACGAAGCGTTCCCCGTCGGGGAGGGGGACGAAGCGGGGGAGTGCCGGCGGCACCTTGACGCGTGCGAAGCGTTGCTCGTTCGTGGACGGGTCGCGCACCACGACGGC
>JALHSW010000381.1 GCA_022865365.1 Acidimicrobiia bacterium
CACCGCCGCGAAGAAGGCACCTGACACCGGCAGCCCCTGGCCTCACCCGTGGCAGGCTGGCAACCGATGCCTGACCTCGCCGCCCCGACGGTCGCCGCCGCGACCGCGCGTCACCTGCCCGGACCGGTCGAGGTCCAAGACCTCCGCCGCCTGTCGGGTGGCGCGTCACGCGAGACCTGGTCCTTCGATGCCGTCGATGCCGATGGGACGCGCCACCAGCTCGTGGTCCGCCGCGACCCCGGAGAGTGGGCCGGCCAGCTGTCGCGGTCTACCGAGTTCGAGCTGCTGCGCGCCGCGGCCGACGGCGGCGTCGCGGTTCCGACGACGCGGTTCCTGCTCGAGCCCGACGACGAGATGGGCTCGGGCTTCGTGATGGACCGCGTCGAGGGCGAGACCATCCCGCGCCGCATCCTGCGCGACGACGAGTACGCGACGGCGCGCTCGCGGCTCGCGACCCAGTGTGGGGAGCAGGCCGCGCTCATCCACGCGCTGCCCGTCGCCGATCTTCCGACGTTGGCGGTGCTGGATGCCGCCGCGCAGATCGACCAGTACCGCCAGGTGCTCGACTCCCTCGGCGAACCGCATCCGGCGTTCGAGCTCGGGCTTCGCTGGCTCGCAGAGCACGCACCGGAACCGGTCGAGCCCCAACTCGTGCACGGCGACTTCCGCAACGGCAACCTCATCGTGGGGCCCGAGGGTCTGCGCTCGGTGCTCGACTGGGAGCTCGCCCACCTGGGCGACCCGGTCGAGGACCTCGGCTGGTGTTGCGTGCGGTCGTGGCGTTTCGGCGTCGTCGACCATCCCGTCGGCGGGTTCGGCGACGTCGACGACCTGGTCGCGGCGTACGTCACGGCGGGCGGCGCGCCCGTCGACCCCGACCGGCTCGCCTACTGGGAGACGTTCGGCACCCTCAAGTGGGGAACGATCTGCGGGATCCAGGCCTTCGCCCACCTCAGCGGAGCAGTGCGCTCCGTCGAGCTGGCCACCCTCGGCCGTCGCATCGCCGAGACCGAGTGGGATCTCCTGCGCCTGATCGCCGGCGTTCCGGAGGCCGAGGCCAATCCCGAGACCGAGCCGCCGGCGTCCCCGCGACAGGACCGGCCGACGCTCCAGGACCGGCCGAGCGCCGCCGAGCTGTTGGAGGCCGTCCGCGAGTTCCTCGAGCACGACGTGGCGACGGCGACCGAGGGACGGACCGCGTTTCATGCCCGCGTCGCCGTGAACGCACTCGGGATCGTGGAACGCGAGCTCGTGCTCGGCCCGTCGGTCGACGCGCCGGTGATCGAGCGGCTCGCCCGCCTCCTCGACCGCTCGGGAACTGCGACCGAGCTCGTCGCCGACCTCGCGGCGCGCATCCGCGACGGGTCGCTCGACAACCGCCGTGACGAGGTCGGCGATGAGGTTGTCGACACCGTCCGCGACCTCGTGCGGGCCAAGCTCGCCGTCGCGAATCCCCACTACCGGTAACGTGCCCGCGATGAAGGCGTTCGCGCTCGCGCTCGTCGTCGTTGCTGCCGTGGCGACCTTCGGGGTCGTCCCCGCCTTGGCCGCCACCGGCACCACGACCGGGCGCACTACCGGGCACGACAACGTCGCACCGTGTCAGGACGGCACACCGCCCGCTCCCGGCGAGCGCTGCCGCGGGCCGGTGGACAACGAGTCGGGTGGCGGGGGCAGCACACTCACGATCGCCGTGTCGGTGATCGTGGGACTCGGCGTCGCGACGGTTGCGTTCATCGTCCTGCGCCGCCAGCTCGCGGCGCACCGACCGCCGGGGACCGGGACCGGCGGCTCGGGAACAGGAGAACAGCCCTGATGCGGATCGCGACGTGGAACGTCAACTCGCTCAAGGCGCGGCTCCCCCGCGTCGAGGAGTGGCTCGCCTACGCCGAGCCCGACGTCCTGTGCCTGCAGGAGACCAAGCTCACCGACAAGGCGTTCCCACAGCTCACGTTCGAGGTGCTCGGCTACGAGGCCGCACACCACGGCCAGGGGCAATGGAATGGCGTGGCGATCCTGTCCAGGGTCGGCCTCACCGACGTGACGTCGGGCTTCGGCGACCTCGACGACCCCTACGAGGGCGAGGCGCGCCTGCTCGCGGCCACGTGCGGCGGTCTGCGAGTCGTCAACGTGTACGTGCCCAACGGACGCGAGGTCGACACCGACCACTACGCGCGCAAGCTCGTCTGGTTGGAGCGCCTCCGGGAATGGCTCGACGCCACCGCGAAGCCGTCCGACGCGTTGGCTGTGGTCGGCGACTTCAACGTCGCTCCCGAGGATCGCGACGTCTGGTCGACCAAGGCCTTCGAAGGCGCAACCCACGTCACCGCACCCGAGCGCGCCGCGATCACCGCACTCGAGGACTGGGGCCTCATCGACGCGTTCCGCACCGTGTACGACGACGACCGCCTCTACTCCTTCTGGGACTACCGCCGGGGCGACTTTCACCAGCACCGCGGGATGCGCATCGATCTCGTGCTCGTGACGCGACCCGTCGCCGCGCGCGTCACCTGGGCGCTGATCGACCGCAATGCTCGCAAGGGCCAGCAGCCCTCCGACCACACCCCGGTCGTGGTGGATCTCGAGGACTGAGGGCACGTGTTCACCCGATTCGGCTACTTCGTCGTCCGGCACCGCAAGGCAGTCCTGGTTGCCACCTTCCTCTTCGTGCTCGCGGCCGGCGCGGTGGGCGGTGGCGTCACCGACAAGCTGACCACCGGCGGCTTCACCGACCCGGGGGCCGAGTCGACGCGGGCCAAAGACCTCCTGGAACGGAAGTTCGCGTCGAGTGACCCCAACGTCGTGCTGCTCGTCACCGCGCGCCGCGGCACGGTCGACGACGTGGCAGTGGCGGCCACCGGCCGCGCGCTGACCGAGGAGCTCGCGGCCGAGCCGGGCGTGGCGTCGGCGATCTCGTACTGGAGCCTCGGAGGCGCGGCACCGCTGCGGTCCGAGAGCGCCCGCCGCGCGCTGGTGCTCGCAGCCATCGACGGCAGCGAGGATCACATCAGCGACGTGATCAAACGACTCTCCCCCCACTACACCCGACACGACGCGCAGGTCAGGGTGGCGGTCGGCGGACAGGCGGAGGTGTTCCGGCAGGTCGATGAGCAGATCAGCCAGGATCTCGTCACCGCCGAAACGATCGCGCTGCCGATCACGCTCCTGTTGCTCGTGCTCGTGTTCGGCGGCCTCGTCGCCGCAGGTCTGCCGTTGCTCGTCGGCATCCTCGCGATCATGGGTGCGTTTCTCGCGTTGTTCGTGACCGCGTCGATCACCGATGTCTCGATCTACTCGCTGAACCTCACGACCGCGATGGGTCTCGGACTGGCCATCGACTACAGCCTGTTCATCGTCTCGCGCTACCGCGAAGAGATGCACGCGGGCCTCACACCCCACGAGGCCGTCGTGCGCGCGGTGGCGACCGCCGGTCGCACCGTGGCCGGGAGCGCGCTGACCGTCGCGCTCGCGCTCTCGGCGCTCCTGATCTTCCCGCTCGTGTTCCTCCGTTCGTTCGCATACGCGGGCATCGCGGTGTCGCTGATCGCCGCGGTGGGCGCCGTCGTCTTTCTGCCCGCCCTGCTGGCCGTGCTCGGACACCGCGTCGACGCGCTCCGCCTGTGGAAACGCGAGCCCAAGCCCGTGGGGGAGGGCATCTGGCATCGCATCGCCGTGTTCGTCATGCGTCGTCCGGTGCCGATCGCGGCCGGCGTCATCCTGCTGCTGCTCGCGCTCGGCCTCCCGTTCCTGCGCCTCGCGGTGAGCATCCCCGACGACCGTGTCCTCCCGACCGATCTGTCGAGCCGACAGGTGCAGGACGCGATCCGCGCTGAGTTCACGACCAACGAGGCCGGCGCGGTCGAGGTCGTCGCGCCCGATGCACCGACCGGAGCCGCGGAAGACGCGGCGATCGACCGGTACGCGACCCGCCTCTCCCTCCTCCGCGGCGCGGCCCGGGTCGACGCGCTCACCGGCAGCTACATCGCCGGCGCCAACGTGCCCGTTCCCGACGAGCTGACCGCGCGCTTTCGCGGTGCGGCCGGAACGTGGCTGTCGGTCGTGCCGTCCGTCGAACCCCTCTCGAACGCGGGTGAACGGCTCGCGAAGGCGGTACGCGACGCCCCCTCCCCCGTTGGCGAGGTGCTCGTGGGCGGCCGCTCGGCCGAGCTCGCCGACGGCAAGGCGGCGCTGTTCGGACGGATGCCGTGGGCCGGTCTCTGGATCGCCATCACCAGCTTCGTCCTGCTGTTCCTGATGTTCGGGAGCGCGATCGTCCCGATCAAGGCGCTCCTGCTCAACGTGCTGAGCCTCACCGCGACCTTCGGCGCGATGGTGTGGATCTTCCAGGACGGCCACCTGGCCGGGTTCCTCGGCTTCACGCCGACGGGAACACTGGCCGCATCGATGCCGATCCTGATGTTCTGCGTCGCGTTCGGGCTCTCGATGGACTACGAGGTCTTCCTCCTCTCGCGCATCAAGGAGGAACACGACCGCACCGGCGACAACGAGCAGTCGGTGGCGGTCGGCCTCGAGCAGAGCGGTCGGATCGTGACCGCCAGCGCGGTGCTGATCAGCGTCGTGTTCCTTGCGTTCGCGACGTCGGGCGTCGCGTTCATCAAGCTCTTCGGCATCGGCCTCGCGCTTGCCGTGCTCATGGACGCGTTCGTGATCCGGGCGACGCTCGTGCCCGCGTTCATGAAGCTCGCGGGTGAGCTGAACTGGTGGGCGCCCCCGTGGATGCGGCGCATCTACGATCGCTTCGGCATCTCCGAGTCCGAAGCACCGGACCGCGACGAACCGCCCGCGGGCCCGGCACGAACCACTGGTCGGGCGGCGCAGGCATGACTTCGAGGACCACACGACTTCCAGGACCACACGAGCCGGACGCATCCGGGTCGCCCGCGTGGACGCCCGCTACCGTCTCGGCCGATGGCTCACGTGCACCACGAATCCCCTGAGGAGCGCAAGCGCAGCCTCAACCTCTGGCTGGTCTTTGTCGTCGTCCTCGTCCTGATCGCCGCCGCGGCGCTTGCCCTCGTGCTGATCCTCCAGGACGACGACAAGAAGGGCGGGGGTGGCTCGACGACCACCACGACGACGGTCACCGCCGCGCCCACGAACCCCGAGGAGTTCGCCAAGGCCCTCTATGCCGATTGGCAGGCGGCCGACCGGACTGCAGCCGCGACCGTCGCGTCACCCGAGGCCATCGACCAGCTGTTCCGGTTCGCGTACGAGCCGCTCCAGACGAACGCCGGACCGACCGACCCGTACAACTTCCAGGGCTGCGAGGGTGCCGCGGGTTCGATCATCTGCACCTGGAGCGGCCAGGACGACGCTCAGATCGTGATGACCGTCCGCAACACCACCGGCGGGCTCCCCGTCCTCGTGGTGCAGGTGCAGCGCCAAGGCGGCTGATCGGTTCGTCGGCAGGTCAGCCCGGCGTGCAGTCGGTGAACCAGCGCTGCTTGCCGTGCACCGGTGCGACGTGCACGTCGACCTGGGCCTGCTCCTGGCCGTGCGCGACGCGGTTGGCGACCACGAAGACGGTGTCGGCGATGGTCGTCGTCTGGCCGTCGCTCGTGTAGTCCCACGGTCCGGTGTGGTCGACCTTCACGACGGCGAACGTCGACGTCGGATCGGCCGGTTCGGAGACGAACGCCCGGCACGCATCCTGCCCGTAGCGCTCGATCACCGCGGGATGCAGGTGCGCGAGGAGAAACCCGGCGTCGCCCGCTCGCTGGGCGCGCTGGAGGGCCGCGAGGAACTGCTCGGGCGTCTCCGGAGCCGACGACCCGGACGACGACCCGGCCTGCTCGGTGCTGGTGCGGGTGGTGGTCGTCTCGCCGACCCCGAGCGAGTACGCCGCCACGCTCAGGAAGGCGACGCCGAGGCCACCGATCAGGAGACCGAGACCCCACCGGTACCGGGTCGCGCCCGTCATGACTCGTCACCGGGC
>JALHSW010000382.1 GCA_022865365.1 Acidimicrobiia bacterium
CGTTGCTGACGGGGCTCCGCGCCCGACGTCGGGGCGCTCGGGCGGTCACAATGGAGGCCCCCCGCCCCATCGCGAGGCCATGGACACCGTCATCACTTCCGCTGTCACGACCCCGAAGGCAGGGGCGAGCACACCCGCCGCTACTTCGCGCCGTCGCCGCGACCTGGCGCGCCTGGCCCTGGTCCTGCTCGTGCTCGCCGGCGCGCTGCGCCTCCCGGCGTTCTTCGTCGACGTCTTCAACTCCGACGAGACGTTCCTCGCCACCCAGGCCCAGGTGATCCGCGAAGGCGGGAACCTCTACGAAGAGGCTGCCGACCGCAAGCCGCCGCTCGTGCCATACGTCTACGCGGGTGCCTTCGACCTCTTCGGCAGCACCGACCTCTGGTCGGTGCGAGTGCTCGCGATGCTCGCGGCGGCCCTCACGGGTTGGCTCGTCGCGCTCGAGGCGCGTCGTCGCTACGGCCGTCGCGCCGCATGGGCAGCAGGATTGCTGTGCATGTTCGCCCTCGTGGCGTTCGCGCCCCAGGACGGTCAAGCGGCGAACTTCGAGATCTTCATGCTCCCGGCGATGACCGCGGCGGTGCTCCTCGCGCGGCGGGGGCGCGCGGTGTCCGCTGGTGCGGCCGTTGCCGTCGCGACCCTCGCGAAGCAGACGGGTGCGGCAACACTCCTGCCGGTCCTCTACCTCGTATGGCGTGCGCGCGGGCGTCGTGGGATCACCGACGCGCTCGGCGGGTTCGGTGTGCCGCTCGCGCTCGTCGCACTCGCGCTCGGACCAGGCCAGCTCCTGTACTGGACGGTGCTCGGCAACGGCTCCTACGTGACCGTGGAGACGGCGTCCACGTTCGTGCTGTCGACGTTCGTGCTGATGTCGCTGGGCTGGGTTGCGTGCAACCTTCCGATCGTGTGGCGTCTGCCCGTCGCGTGGCGCGACCGGCGCGACCGCGTCCGCGATGGGTTGACCGACTACGACCTCTGGCTCTGGCTGTTCTCCGCGGTCATCTCGGTGATGATCGGGCTGCGGTTCTTCGGGCACTACTACCTGCAGCTCGTCCCCCCGCTCGTGCTGCTGACCGCCGGGGCGCTGTCACGCGGGTCGAAGCGGATCGCCATCGGTACCGTCGTGTTCGCCGCGGTCGCCGCGGTCGGATTCTCCGCGGCCGGCTACTTCATGCGCCCGTTCGACCTGGAGCCCAACTACCAGTCGGTGAGCAAGTACCTAGCGACTCACGTGGACCAGGGCGACCGCGTCCTCGTCTGGGGAAGCGTCCCGGAGATCTACTGGGCTTCAGGCACGCGTCCCGCGACGCGCTTCGTCACGACGAACGGTTTCCTCGGCGGGAGCGACCCGGGGCGCCCCGCCGAAGACGCCGCACCAGAGGAGACGAGCCCTGTGGTGTGGGACTGGTTCTTCGAGGACCTCGCGGCGCATCCGCCCCGGTACATCCTCGACACCGCTCCGGCGCAGATCCGCGGGTCGCAGTGGGCCCCGATCAACCGATTCCCCCGACTCGAGTCCGTCGTGCAGACGCACTACTCCTACGTGACCTCCATCGACGGCATCGCGGTGTACGAGCGCAACCTCGACTGACGAGCACGCCTCCCTCGGTCCTGCCCGCTCAGTCCTGCTCGCTCAGTCCTGCTCGCTCAGATCAGGGGCCACGGGACAGCGTGATACCCCGGTTCCGGCTCGGGGAACCGGCCCTCGCGCAGGAGCTCCGCGGCGCGCATGCCGATCGCGGCGAGCTCCTCGGGCGCGAGCAGCGCGGAGAGATTGCGCCCGAGCGGGCCGTCGTCGAGCTCCGCGACCGCGCGACAGAGGCCGTCGACCATCTCGGGCGGCACGGGTTCGCCCGCGAAGTCCCAGATCACCGTGCGCAGCTTCCAATGCGGGTGGAAGGTCAGGCCGTGGTCGATGCCGACGACCGAGCCGTCCGCCCGGTCACGGAGGCAGTGACCGCCCTTGCGGTCGGTGTTGTTCGCCAGGACGTCGAAGCCTGCGAATCGACGGAAGCAGTCCTCGCGACCTTCGAGGAGCGTGACGTAGTGCACTTCAGGGTCGTGGTCGACGAATCGCTGGATCGCCCCCGCGCCGAGGGGACCGTCGGGCCGCAGGACCGTCACGGGCACGATCCCCCAACCCAGGCCCGTCGAGAGCTCGTACGCGGCGACCTCGCGGTTGCACAACGTCCCATCGGGGAAGTCCCAGAGCGGACGCTCGCCGCGTCGCGGCTTGTACACCGCGGGGATCGTCGCGCCATCGACGCTCGCCTCCACGAGAAACGTCGCGTTCGACGAGTACCGAATGCGGCCGAGGACCTCGAGGTCGCCCCGGGTGAGGACCTCGGCGATCTGCTCGGGCTTCAGTTCCAGCGCGGGCACCGGTGTCCGGCCGGATCCATGGGCATCGCGCAGAGCGGGCACGGTGGTCGCCCTGCGCCGACGACGGTCGAACCCCGTGCCGCCATCGCGCGCACCTGCGGACGCGTGGCGTAGATGCGCGCGACGTACCCCTCGTCTTCGGCGGCCGCGTCATCGTCGCCGTCGGCCTCTTCGTCTTCGTCTTCGTCTTCGTCTTCGTCTTCGTCTTCGGACGCGGGATGCTCGCGCAGCTCGATGAGCACCAGCTCGCGCTCGGGATCGAACCCCAGGCCGATGAGACGCGCCCGGAACAACGGCACCGTCGGCTCCTGGAGCTCGGCGACCGCCTCAGGGAGGCTCACCACGACTTCCGGGTACTCATCGGCGAGGCGATCGAGGAAGGCGACCGCCTCGGTGGCGAGCAGCGCGATCTGCTCCTTCTCGACGAGCACGGTGAGCTGACTCGTCGAACTCCGCGCCTGGAGGTAGAACGCGCGCGCTCCCGGCTCCCCGACCGCGCCGGCGCCGAGGGCCTCAACGTCCTCGAGCTCGATCTCAGGATCGATCATTCTGGCTTCGCTTCCAGCTCGTCGAAAGCACCGGTGTCGTTGCACTTCACCATGGCCACGCCGTGGGGGCTGAACTCGAACGCCGTGACCGACGCAGGTGACACGATGATCCGCTGGAACAGATCCAGATGCACTCCCGTGTACTGGGCGATCGCAGCCTTGATCGGGTCGGCGTGCGACACGACGACGACGAGCTCACCCGGGTGGGCGGCGACGACGCCGTCGAGCGTCGCGATCATCCGGGTCTGCATCGCAGCGAGCGCCTCCCCACCGGGGAACGAGGCGCGCGAGGGCGTGCGCTGGACCACCTTCCACAGGTCGGTCTTGGCCAGGTCGGCGATCTTCTGCCCGGTCCACTCGCCGTAGTCGGCCTCGAGCACGCCTTCGAGCGGGCGGACCTCGAGGCCGTGATGTACCGCGACCGCCTGCGCGGTCTGGGTGGTGCGCTCGATCGGGCTCGCGTAGACCGCCATCACCGGGAGCTTGGCGAGTCGCGCGCCCAGGGCCTCGGCCTGCCCGCGACCGGCCTCACTCAGATCGATCCCAGGGGTGCGACCCGACAGCAGCGGACCGGTCTGCGCGGTGACGGCGTGGCGCGCGAGCACCAGGCGCATGGTCCGGGTCTGGGATGGGGGCGGCGCCTGAGACGCGGGCGGACTGGGC
>JALHSW010000033.1 GCA_022865365.1 Acidimicrobiia bacterium
AGAAGATGCCGATGCAGATCGCGGTCGAGGCGAACGCCATCAGGGCGGTCTTGTTGAACTCGAACAGGGTGTGCTGGCCGAAGATGCCCTTCCACTCGAACAGCTCGTTGATGTTCGGCAGCAGATCGGCGACCACGGTCATCGAGTCAATCCCAGCCTTGGCCGGGCTTGGGCTTCAAGCCCGGCGATGCCAACGAGAAGCTGACGGAGCGGAGCTCCCAGCCAAGTAGGCCGAGGTAGCTCACGATCAGCGTGATGCAGAACACCGGCCAGTCGACGACGTCGAGCGACTTGATCCCGACGCCGATCACGGTGATGACGACCAGACGACCGACGAACGACAGCAGCGCGGCACCGGGAAGCAGCGCGGGATTCTTGCGCGCCGTCCAGCCGAGGATCGCCGCGGAGGCGAGGAAGTTGGCGATCACGATCGCAAACGCACTCAGGACAGCCCATGCGGCGTCGGGCCCCCGCCAGAGACCGATCCCCAGCGCCAGGAACGGCGCGACGATCAGGGCGCGACGCGCCAGATCGCGCGCGATCCGGGATTCCAGGCGATCCACCGCCGCCGCCTCGGGCGTGGTGCTCGTCACTGCGACGCCTTGCGCGTCGATACCTTGGCTGTCGATACCTTGGCTGTCGACGCCTTGCGAGCCCACGGCTTGCCTTCTTCATGGACGGCGATACGGGCTTCGTAGCGGTAGACGGCGCTCGCAAACGAGCTGGCGACACCGAACGCGGCGAACACGACCAACAGCACCGGGCTGGAACCGACGATCCCGTCGACCCAGGCGCCGAACAGGCCCAGCACCAACGGCAACGCCACCATCGCGGCGCCATAGCTGAGCGCGTCGTTGCTCGGGGTCGGGGCTCCTCGCCACCTCGGGGCGCTCACCGCCGCTGCTCTGCTCCTCGACCCGACGTGGCGCGCCGTACTCCGACGCGCTTGTGAATGCTTTCTCAAAGTACCCGGCCCCGGTCGGGCCGGTCAATTTCTGGTGGCTCTCAGCCGGCGCTGTCGCGGACCCGGCGGTGGTCATCGAGCTGTACGACTTCCTCGTCCGGTCGGGCATCCGGCAGCCCGTCGTCAGGGAGCTCCTGGTCGCCGTCTCCCCGGCCGGGGTGGAAGTAGGTGAAGAGCAGCAGCGCGAGGGCAGCGAGCGCGATGGGCACGAGCGCGTTCCCCCGGTTCGTGTAGGTCGGGATCAGCGCGGCGGCCGACGCGAGCGCGGTCCACAGCCAAAGGATCACGACCGAGCGTCGCGGACCGTGGCCCAACCGCATGAGCCGGTGGTGCAGGTGCTCACGGTCGGCGACGTGGAACGACTTGCGGCCCACGAGCCTACGAAGGAAGGAGAACGCGGTGTCGAGCAATGGCACCGCGAGGATCACCAACGGGATGAGCAGCGGCGCGAAGAAGAAGTAGGTCTGACCACTGAACTGGTCGGCCGTGCGCCCACCCATCTCGATGGTCGTGACGGCGAGGAGCAGACCCAGGAACATGGCACCGGCGTCACCCATGAAGATGCGTGCGGGGTTGAAGTTGTGCGGCAAGAACCCGACGCAGATCGAGACCGCGATCACCGCGACGAGCGGCGCGATGTTCGAGCTGTCGAGCAGTCCCGCCTTCAGCAGACGATCGGAGTAGAGGAACATCGCGGTGCCCGCGATGATCACGATCCCGGCGGCGAGACCGTCGAGTCCGTCGATGAGGTTCATCGCGTTGGCGAGCACGACGACCGTGACGACCGTGATGAGAGCCGCCATGTCCGGCGACAGGACCACGTACTCGTAGCTTGCGAACGGCACGCGGAAGTAGAACATCGTCACGCCGAACAGCGAGAGCAGGCTCGCCGACAGCACCTGGCCGGCCACCTTCGCCGGAGGTGACACCGGGCGCAGGTCATCGACCGCGCCGACGAGGAACATCACACCCGCGGCGAGCAACAAGCCGACCGGCTCGGACGAAGAGTCGAACATGTCGCCGAACTGGCTGAGCTGCGAAGCGGTCGCGAGCGCGGCGCAGAAGCCGAGGAACATCGCCGCGCCACCCAGCGACGGCGTCGGGTACGTGTGCACCGACCGGGGGCCCGGCATCGAGACCGCGCCGATGCGCGGGGCGATGCGGCGGACGAGGAAGGTCGCCAGGAAGGTGGTGATCGCACCGACCGCGCCGACGAGGAGGTACCCGCCCATCTAGGTACGCTCGCTCGCTGTGCCGCTGCCGCGCCCCACTAGGCCAGGTCGGGGTAGGGCGTGAACTTCGAGCAGAGGCGGTTGGCGTCGTCGAGCACTTCCGCCCTGACCCCCGTGTCGTCGACGGCGCGCAGGACTCGCGCGATCAACGACGCGATCTCCACCATCTCGGGCTCCCCCATCCCCGCAGTGGTGACGGATGCGGTGCCGAGGCGGAGCCCACTGGTCACGAACGGCTTCTCGGGGTCATTCGGGATCGCGTTCTTGTTGCACGTGATCCCGGCGACATCCAGCGCCTCCTGCGCCACCTTGCCGGTCACGCCGAACGGGCGAAGGTCGACGAGCATGAGGTGGTTGTCGGTACCACCGGACACGATGCGGAAGCCCTCGTCGCCGAGGGCGGCCGCGAGTGCCCGCGCGTTGCTCACGATCTGCGCGGCGTACTCGCGGAACGCCGGCTGCGAAGCCTCGAGGAACGCAACGGCCTTGGCCGCGACCACATGCATGAGCGGGCCGCCCTGGAGACCGGGGAACACCGCCTTGTCGATCGCGGCCGAGTACTCGTCGCGGCACAGGATGGCGCCGGCTCGAGGGCCGCGCAGCGTCTTGTGGGTCGTGAGCGTGACGATGTCGGCGTGGGGGACCGGCGACGGGTGCGCGCCACCGGCGATCAAGCCCGCGATGTGGGCTGCGTCGACCATCAGCATCGCGCCCACGTCGTCGGCCACGGCGCGGAAGGCGGCGAAGTCGATCTCGCGTGGGTACGCCGTGGCCCCGGCGACGATGAGCTTCGGTCGTTCCGCTCGGGCGACCGCGGCGATCGCGTCGTAGTCGAGGGTCTCGAGCTCGTCGTCGACGCCGTACGCGACGAAGCGGTACAGCTTGCCGCTGAAGTTCACGGGGGAGCCATGCGTGAGGTGGCCCCCCTGGTCGAGGCGCATCCCCATCACCGTGTCGCCCGGATCGAGCAGGGCGAAGTATGCCGCCATGTTGGCATTGGCACCCGAGTGCGGCTGGACGTTCGCGTGCTCGGCGCCGAACAGATCGCAGGCCCGCGTGCGAGCGAGCTCCTCGGCCTCGTCGACCACCAGGTTCCCGCCGTAGTACCGCTTCGCGGGATACCCCTCGGAGTACTTGTTCGTGAGGACGGATCCCTGAGCCGCCATCACCGCGGGGGACGTGAAGTTCTCCGACGCGATGAGCTGGATCGTGGTGTTCTGGCGTTCGCCCTCGCGCCGGATGATGTCGGCGATGGCCGGGTCGGAGGCCTCGAGCACAGAGGAGGGGTCGCTCACCGCAGGCTCCTTGGTGGTCACATCTCGGGGGAGACCCTCGCGAATGGGCTCCGGTCCGCAGTGTACGGCCGCCGTTCCGTCGAGCCCCGCCCCGGTGCGGCAAGAGCCAGAGCCGCGCTCCTCGCAGAGCCATCGGCCGTTGCGGGCTCTACCCATTGGGGCGGGGAAGGTGGCCTCG
Source organism: Acidimicrobiia bacterium (assembly GCA_022865365.1). Lineage (GTDB taxonomy): Bacteria > Actinomycetota > Acidimicrobiia > IMCC26256 > PALSA-555 > JALHSW01. The sequence continues at coordinate 3,670 of JALHSW010000033.1, forward strand.
ATCATGTGGTGACGCCGCGGGCTCAGCCGGTGTCGGGGGGTGGTTCCCGCCCGGGGGCTTGGAGGTGCCAGCCTGCTTGGTGTGAGCCTTGGAGTTGGTAGTGCTTGTGGGTGATGAGGTCGTGGTGGTGGGCGCAGATGCGGACTTCGGTCTCGAGGGAGCTGATGCCGTGGTCGGTGACGCGGGTGGTGTGGTGGATCTCGAGGCCGTCGGTGGCG
>JALHSW010000383.1 GCA_022865365.1 Acidimicrobiia bacterium
ACGATGCCAACCGCCCAGAGCGCGCCGACCCGGTACAGGAGCGTGAAGAGGGAGTTGAGCTCGTCGGGCAGCGTGTTGAAGAACGTGAAGAGGTTCTGCTCAGCCTTGCTGAGATCGCCCTCGTGGGCGATGAACAGCGCGACGGCGATGACGGCGACGACGAGGCGCACCCAGTCGCTGGTGCGGCGCCGGTACGGCTGCTCCGACGCCGGGCCGAACGTGCCGTGGCGCCAGTGCTCGAGTCGGCCATGAAGGTTCACGTCGTGAGTCTTCGGCCTCGGCTTGGGCTTGGGCTTGGGCTTGGGCTTGGGCTTCGATGTGGCGGTCGTGCTCACGCAGGCCCCCGGCGATCGGCGTCACCGACACCGTACGCGACGGCCACCCGGTCAGGTGCCAGCCTCGGTGACCGACGTCACGAGATCCCAGAGTCGGGTGCGGTCCTCCGGCGATTCCCGGGTCGCCGGGACGCGGTGCGTTCCGCGCGGGCGGCGATCGAGCCAGAAGCGTCCGGAGGATCGAGTCGGCTCGTCGGCGACCGCGAGCCACACGATCGTGTCGGCGCCTTCAGCGGGTGAGCGCAGCCGCGAGCCGAGCAACTTCTCGAACTTCGGAAGTGCGTCGTGGACGCCGGGCGTAGCAGCCCAGCCCGGGTGCATCGCGTGAAACGTGATGCCGCGGCCCTCGTCTCGCTCCGCCCACAGCTCGGTGAGCACCACCTGTGCGCGCTTGGCCCGGGCGTAGGCCACGCTACCCCTGTAGCCCTGCTGCGACTCGAGATCATCGATGACGAGCCTTTGGGTGTACATGCCACCGGACGAGACAGTGACCACCCGGGCTCCACCCGTGCGCTCCAGCAGCGGGCGGAGTCCCTCGGTGAGCGCGAATGGTCCGAGCACCATTGTCGCAAAGGTCACCTCATGACCGTCGGGTGATTCACGTCGTTCTTGTATGAGCGCGCCGGCGTTGTGCACCAGGACGTCGAGCCGAGACTCGCGCTCGAGGACCTCGGTGACGAGACGCCGCACATCGGTGAGGTTCGCCAGGTCGGCGAGATAGGTCGCGACGTCGGCACCGGGTGCTGCGGACTCGACATCTGCTCGCGCGGCCGTGGTCTTCGCCGGGTCGCGACCGACGAGGCGGACCGATGCGCCCATGCGAGCGAGCTGGCGCGCGGTCTCGAGTCCGAGCCCGGAAGTGGCACCGGTGATGAGCACCACGCGTCCGGTCGCGTCGATCGCCTCGAGATCCTCCCAGCCTGAGAGGTGACGGCGGACGGTGATCCCGACATCGGTGTAGCTGGCGACAACGGTCGCCTCGAGGGTGGCGTCGACGAGGCGGGACAGCGGCTGGGGAAGTTCCATGGGACGGGTCAACGCCGTCGACCGGTCCGAAAGTCCCGCCTACGCTTCGTCCGTGCCGGAGCGCCTGAGCCCCCATGACGCCGCGGCTCGGATCGGTGCACGCGACGAGCTCGCGATCCCGCTGGGGCCCGGGCAGCCGAGCACCTTCCTCCATGCGCTCGGCGAACGGGACGACTTCGAGGCGCTCGTCGTCCACGGCGCCCTCCTGATCGACCTGTTTGCGCTCTTCACCCGCCGCGGCGTGAAGCTGAGGAGCGGGTTCTTCGGACCCGCGGAGCGCTTCCTGCTCGACGCCGGCCACGACGTCGAGTTCGTGCCTGCCGACTTCCGGCGCTTCTCGCTCGTCGCTCGCCGCGTGCACCCGCGGGTGGTCGCGACCGCAACCAGCGCGCCCGATGCCGACGGGTTCCTGAGTCTCTCGCTCCACGCCGGCGCGACCGTCGACGAGCTGCACCGGGCGGGACGCGACCCCGACCGCCTGCTCATCGTGGAGTCCAACCCACAGCTCCCGCACACGATCGGCATCCCGCCCGAGTTCCCACACTCGATCCACGTCGACGAAGTCGACATCCTGGTCGAAGGCGACCATGAGCCGTTTGTCCTGCCGGACGCCGAGCCGACCGACGCCGAACGTGCGATCGCGCAGCACGCGAGCGAGTACCTCCACGACGGCTGCACGATTCAAACAGGAATCGGCGGCGTGCCGAGCGTGATCGCCAAGATCTTGGCCGCGGGTGACGGCGGCGATTATGGCGTGCACTCCGAGATGTTCACGACCGGTCTCATGCACCTGCACGAGGCCGGGAAGGTGACGAATCGCAAAGGCTCGGCATTCGACGGCTTCTCGGTCGCGACCTTCGCGGCGGGAACGCTCAAGCTCTACGCGTGGCTCGACGGCAACGAGGACGTTCGCTTCCTGCCCGTCGACGCGGTGAACACCCCGTCGATGATCGCCGAGAAACGCGACATGGTCACCATCAACGGCGCGCTCCTGGTCGACCTCGAGGGCCAGGTGGCGGCCGACACGATCGGAAGCCGTCAGTACTCGGGGATCGGCGGGCACGAGGACTTCGTCGCGGTGTCGGGCTTCCAGCTCTCGGACCGAGCGCTCATCTGCCTGCCGTCGGCGTCTGAGGTCCAGGGCGTGATGCTCCCGCGCATCGTCCACCGCTTCCCTCCGGGAACCGCCGTCACGACACCCCGCCACCACATCGACGTGGTCGTCACCGAGTTCGGTGCGGCCGAGCTCGCGGGTCGAACCGTCCGTGAACGTGCGGCCGCGTTGGCCGCGATCGCCCATCCCGACTTTCGTGAAGAGCTCGTCGACGCCGCGGCGCACGACGTCTCCTGAGCGCGTCGGTTCAAGCGAGGTCGGCGAAGCGAGGGATCCCCGAGCGACCCTCGGCGAACAGGGTTGCCTTGGCCGACGCGAGGTCGTCGGCTTCCCACGCGGGGTCGAGCTCGACGCGGCTCGTGACCCTGAGCGGACCGACGACGCCGATGCGCCACCCCACCACCAGCAGCACCTGGCCGCTCACGTCGGCAGCGTCGTCGCAGCACAGCCACGTGACGAGCTTCGCTGCGTGCGCGGGGTCGTACGGGTCGGGCCCGGACTCGGGCGCGGCGAAGAGCTCGACGCCGTCGGTCATGCGCGTGCGGGCGCGCATCGCGACGGCATTGACCGTCACGCCGTACTTGGCGAGCTCGGAGGCCAGCTCGAGCGTGAGCCCCAGGACCCCGGCTTTCGTCGCGGCGTAGTTGGCATGACCGCGCCCGGGGAAGAGCCCGCCTTCGCTCGTCGAGTTCACGATGCGCCGCCCGGGAGCGGGGCCCTGGTCGTGCCAGTACTGGCCCGCGAACCGCGACGGCGCGAAGTGTCCCTTGAGGTTCACGTCGACAACCTCGTCCCACTCCTCCTCGCTCATCTTGAAGCTCATGCGGTCGCGCGTGACGCCCGCGTTGTTCACGAGCACGTGAAGATCGCCGAACGACTCCACCGCGCACTGTACGAGCGCCTCGGCGGTTGCCCACTCCGACACGCTCCCGACGTGGACCACGGCCTCGCCGCCGGCCCCACGGATCTCCTCGACGACCGCCTCGGCGGCCTCGCCGGAGCGGTTGTTCACGACGACGCAGGCGCCGGCGGCGGACAGCGCGAGGGCGTGCGAGCGTCCGAGGCCACGGCCGGCACCGGTGACGATCGCGACGCGCCCCGAGAGATCGACCTTCACGGGGGACATCATGGCAGCGCGAACGACCGGCGGCCGGTTGCCGTACGCTGCCCGGCGACGACCCGGCAGACCGGGTGACCAGGGCGAACGCAGGCGAGGGGGATGCGGGTGGAGTTCGATCCGCTGTCGTCGGACTTCTTCGACGACCCGTACGACACCTACCGGTGGCTACGCGACGATGCCCCCGTGTACCACAACGAGAGGTACGGGTTCTGGGCGCTCTCGCGCTTTGCCGACGTGGTGAGCGCGCATCGTGACTGGAAGACGTTCAGCTCCGAGCACGGCCTCACGATCGACCAGCTCACCGACCCCAACTCGGGTGTCAAGGGCACGAGCATCATCATGATGGACCCGCCCGAGCACGACCGCATGCGCAAGCTCGTGAGCCGCGTGTTCACGCCGCGGGCGATGGCCGCGCTCGAGCCGATGGTGCGCGGCGTGATCTCGTCGTACCTCGACCCGCTCGACGCCTCGGAGTCGTTCGACGCGGTGGCCGACTTCGCGGCTCCGTTCCCCGTCGAAGTGATCTCGGTGATGCTCGGCGTGCCGAAGGCGGATCGCCAGCAGATCCGTCACTGGACCGACATGATGCTGCGCCGCGAGGAAGGCGATCCAAAGCCGAGCCATGCGTCGATCGAGGCGTCACTGCTCCAGATCGGGTACTTCCTCGAGCTCATCGCCGAGAAGCGCCAGCACGCGGGCGACGACATGGTGACGCGCCTCACCGAGGTCGAGGTGGAAGGAGAGGACGGGTCCACACACCGACTCACCGACGCCGAGATCGCCGGCTTCTCCGCGCTGCTCGCCGCGGCGGGGAGCGAGACCGTCACCAAGCTGGTCGGGAGCGGGTTGGTGCTGTTCGCGCGAAACCCCGACGAGTGGCGCAAGCTGCTCGACGATCCCGAGAAGGCGCCGGCCGCGGTCGAGGAGGTGCTGCGCTACTGGGCCCCGTCGCAGTACCAGGGGCGCTTCACGCATCGGTCGGCCGAGTACGAGGGCGGCACGATCCCCGAGGGAGTTCCCGTCTTTCTCATCACAGGCGCGGCCAACCGCGACGAGCGCGAGTACGAGGACCCCGATCGCTTCGACATCGACCGCGAGGTTGGCTTGAGCGTTGGTCTCGGACACGGCATCCACGCGTGCCTCGGTGCCGCGCTCGCACGCCTCGAGAGCCGGGTGGCCTTCGACGAGCTGCGAACGCGGATGCCCGCCTACGCGATCGACGACGCCGGCCTGCGGCGCGTCCAGATGTCGAACGTCGCCGGCTTCTCGAACGTCCCCGTCACCCGCGTCACCTGACCCTCGAGACAAGGACGCGGATGGAGACGACGATCTGGGGGTCGACCTTGAGCATCAGGAGTCGTGGCGGTTCAAGGCCCCAGTCGCGCACGTCGAAGGTGTGCTCGCCTTCGATCATGAGTGCATCCGCGGTCGCCATCGTGACCGCGACGACGCCGCTGACCGCCCGTTCCACGCCGTGGAACGCGATCGTGCCGCGCAGCCTCGCCGACCCGTCGTCGTTGGATTCCATCGCGGTCATCGTCCCGACGATCGTGGGGTGACGGGCAGTGTCGATCCGACGGCGCGTCTCGCGGTCGAGGAGCGGGTTTCCCCAGCGCAGCTGTTCGGCGTCGAGCTCGATGCGAGCGCCCCTGACGGTCGTGCCGTCCAGGTCGGCCCAACCTCGGAGCCCCTCGGCGCGACCGGTGATGGCGTGCAACGACGACGTGGCCGCGACCCGGACCTCGGACTGGGCCGCGTCGACGTCGTAGCGAGTCACGCGGGGACGCGCATCCCGATGGCCCACTGCTCCGACGCGCGCTGCTCGATCGCGTCGGCGACCTCGTCGATCGATGCCGCCACGCCTTCTGCAGCGAGGGAGGTGACCGCAAGGCCGTGCAGGCCGCACGGGACGATGTGCTCGAACATCATGAGGTCGGGGTCGACGTTGATCGCGAACCCGTGCATCGAGCGCCCGCGCGTGAGGCGGACGCCGATCGCAGCGATCTTGCGACTGGAGACCCACACGCCGGCGTACCCGGGCTCGCGGCCGGCCCCATCGAGGCCGACGTCGGTGAGCGCGTTGATGACGACCTGCTCCACCGAAGCGACGTACGTGCTCACCGCGCCCGGGCGGAACGGCACGTCGAGGATCGGGTACCCGACGAGCTGACCGGGACCGTGGTACGTCACGTCGCCACCCCGGTTCGTACGGACCAACGTGGCACCGACCTGCGCCGGATCGACGAGCACGTGCTCCGGCCGGGCGCGCACGCCGAGGGTGTACACGTGCGGATGCTCGAGGAGGAGCAGCCATGATTCGCCGACGCGTTCGAAGAGCTCGGTCTGGAGCGCGAGCGCCTCGTCGTAGTCGACGACGCCGAGTCGACGGACCCGCAGCGGTTCGAGGGTCACCCGCGTGGTCATGCGTCGGCCGTGACGGTCGCGGGAAGGGGATCGCGCGCACGGAACTCGTGGGCGAGCACGACCTCGAGCAGGCCGACGATCGAGCCGACAACGGCCCCGAGGATGGCGTTGACCAGGAACTCGTCGATGATGCGTGAACCGATCAGGTTGATGTCGAGGCCGTGCATGATCTGGTCCTCGATGAGCAGCGGTATCACCACGAGGAACAGCACCATCCAGAAGTGCGGGCGCACCAGACGGGCAGATCGTCGGAAGGCGTCGATGACCGTGTGCTCCTCCGTGACGATGACCGGACCGACGAGGCAGAAGAACGTGAGCGCGATGACACCCGGGATCACGAAGAACAGCCCGAGCACGCCGCAGATCGTCACGAGGATCGCGTCGGCGACCACGAGCTTGCCGTGGGGGAGCCGGTGGATCACTTCTCGCACCGTCGGATCGGGTTCACCCCGATGGTGCGCCCCGACGACGAGGTCGAGCAGGCCGGCGTAGAAGACGAAGCCGAACGCCCCGATCATCGCCGTGCTGACGCGCGCAATCGCTTCGACTTCGCTCGAGAAGCTGCCGTCGACCACCTTCACTTCGATGAGCGCTTCGAAGGCTGCCGTGGTGCCGAACACGACTGCGGCGAGTCCGACGATGTGCGCCGGGCGGGCGCGCAGGATCCGAACGACCGAGCGCACGACCTCGGACGGCCGCGGCGGCGGGAGGGTCAGAGACTCCATCCCGCGGCCTTGCGCTCGGCGCACGTTGGGCAGATCGGGTACCGCGACGGGTCACGCGTCGGCACCCACTTCTTGCCGCACAACGCGGTGATCGCCTCGCCGGTGACGTGGGCGCGCACGATGTCTTCCTTCTTGCAGTAGTGGGCGAACCGATCGTGGTCACCGGAATCGGTGTCGACGGTCTCGGGCGCCTGGACCGGGGTCGTGATGGTCGCAGGGGTGATGGTCTCCAGAGTGATCGTCTCGGCGGGCATTGCCA